>NZ_JAAHHZ010000158.1:0-12629 GCF_010672005.1 Moorena sp. SIO4A5
AGCTAGCTTCTGTTTTCCGAGGTAATGTTGATCCGATAGTCTCTGATGATTGTCCGGAGGCTGAACAAATTCACCCCCGCTCCCAAGACTTAAATCAGGACTAGATTGTTCATTGTTAATGGACAACCAACCGTTAAGGGTGAGTAAAAGCTAATCGAAAATGTCGCAGAGTCTACCAAAAACTCTTATTATTTGTTAGACTTAAATTAGGGTAACACCGAAAGCGATTATTATGTAACTTAAATTAAAGCCGAAAACCAAGGGTTTAATAGTTGCGCTTAGATCCCGGTGTTATAACTTTTTTGACATTTTTATGGCGCTCGCGGGATATTCCTGAGAGCTTTGGGAGATACCCCCTGGATGCGAAAGCATCTTGCCTTGGCGGACGAGGGTCTATCTTGGTAGACTTTGGTAGCTAAAAAGTATCGGAAAATTGATAACTCACAACTAGCTAGCAATTTTCCCTTAACTATTCGTTACTCAAGGGGTTCTATCCGTTCAAAAACTGGACAGTACCCCTCCAGTGTTACTTTAAAACCATAGAGAGCTGAGGCTGGATTCCAGCAGCGCTGACCTCTTTGGTACAGACAATTACCACAACACTCGATATTAATTGGTATCTTAGCTCTGCCCCCTTGTTTGAGTAGTTCTCGTTGTGACAATCCCCGCAAGACCAGTTCTTCTCCTTGCCAGCGGGCTTCTAGTAAACCAGTATCAGCGAAATTTTGCCAACGAGGATCCGTTGCGATCGCCGCTGAAAGAGTGATATAGACAAGTGTATCTAATTCATTCAACTCTCCTTCATAGTTTGTTTCCGTTGGTAGAGCTGGTCTGATAAAGGTATCACCAATGGGAAGTTCTACCAGTGTTCCTGCTGCTGGCGTATGGAGGTGATATCGATTTTGTAACTCTTCCAAACCAGCAAGATCAGCTAGGTAGGTAGGAGAACCGTGAACAAAAATCACATGTTGAGGTCGAAGATTATGAATCAACTGGGTGGTGCCCAGACAATCCCCATGTTGAGCCAGCAGATAAGTTTCAACCTTAAGCCATCCGTAGTCATCCATTAGATCCTCCAAAGATTTAAGATGTTCCGGTTGCAGGACAACCCAAGAACGGTTCTCTTGCTGCGAGTACTCCCTCCAATCTATGTTTAAGTCAGTGAGGATAATACAGGGAGATTTACCGATAGCATCTCGCTGCTGGGGATCTAACCGCCGCACCCGAGGACGTACCCGCTCATCCCAAAACAAGGCTTGATGTCGGGCAAAATTTTGTACTGAGCTGGGAAAGTGAGACAGCAGTTCTAAGTAAGCATTACAACCATCAGCCACGGTTCCATTGACCCAAATATCAAGGTCGCGTCCTGTAAAGTTGTGATGAGAGCGCAGGAGCATCAGGATTTCTTGACCTAGGCCTAAGGTAGGCACTGGCAACACAACTGAGTTATTGGTAGCAATGGCCTGCTCAATACGCTCTACTAGTTGATTTTCTTGTTGCCGCCGATGGGGATGTCGAGCAGTGCCATAACTGCCTTCTACAATTACCACATCCGGCTGTGTCCCCCTGAGCGATTCAAGGGATAATCCCTCCACCAGCCGTGAGTTAGACAGGAAAAAGTCACCGGTGTAAAGCAGTCGGTAAGTTCGATGGCGAGTTGTGTAAGTGAGTAAAAATGCTGCTGCTCCTGGCAAGTGTCCAGCTGGGAACAATTGAGCAGTGAGTCCCTCACAGAATTCTACAGGGGTAACCCACGGGAGAGCTTGACAAAATGGGAGAATATCCTCAGGAGGCAGTTCCGGCCAGTTGAGTAGTAATAGTTGAGTCGTTACCTCACTGGCGTAGATTGGTAATTGTGGAAAAGTTTGGTGAAGAGCCAGCAATCCCTGACTATGGTCTGAGTGAGCGTGGCTACACAGGACTAAATCTGCTGGTGGTATCCCATCGATCTGTAGGGGGGAAATGTCTTCTAATCCACAATCAAGGAGAATGCGGTGTGGCCCCATCTGCACCAACAAACAAACCCCTTCTGCACCATGACCAACACCGTAAGGAAAGCAGGTTAATCGGTCATCCTGATCAGAGGATGCTACTGGGCGTTGATTGCTCATGAGCTTCAACTTAAATTTTAGCTAATCTGGCTCCGTTAACCCACGTCTTACTAATCAGGGAAGGGTGAATGATTAAGCCTTGGAAGAGGCAGACAGCATCGGCGATCGCCAACGGAAAATAAGGTGGAACTATTTTTACTAAGGCTGCATCTTCCTTGAACGGAAAATTCAACGGATTCTTCCCCAGTCAAAACAAACGTGGTAGAGTTGTCACTCCGTAGCAATTTAGAGGGGTTTGTATGCTGGATATACCCTATAGGTCACTCTGGAGTCTATGAAAATCCCACACCCTACCCCTTAGGGTGGGTGTGGGTAGTTCTCAACTAGTTTCCCTTCTTTCGAGGTCAGAGTCAAGAGGGGATAAGGGCTGCCAACAACATCACCACAGTAGGGAGTTAAGTAGGCATGGACTGGCGAAGTTCCTATAACCTCTAAGTGAGGATTTTAATTTTTTGACACTCCCGATCCCTAGAAGGCAGGGGCTTGGGAAAACCCCCGTGAGCCCCCTTACACTCCCCGCTCTAAGGCCTTTGGCCACGCTTCGCGATCGGTCAGCATCTAGACTTTAGCCTCTGCTTTGATGCCAGATGCATGGATTTTTCCAAGGCTAAACGATGAAGGCTTTTTGAAAGCTCAGCAGCTGACCGCTAAAGTAAATACTGGAAGCTTAGTGTGCAGAGCCGTTGCCGTGATAATCGTCTGAATCATAAAATCCGTTCTTAGTCCCAAAAAACAGGCACAAAGCAGTAAAAGCAATTGTTAGTACCACTAAAACCAGTTTTACTTCCATTTTCTTAATAACTCCTCATGGCTGTCAGAAAAAACCGTCACGTTCATTGTAACTCCCTCTTTCGTCGAGAACCTACCTCAATCCCCTGCCTAAGCTGTCACGCACTTAATTTTTGGGTTGAGGCGGATGGGGAGATGGGGAAATGGAGGTGGGGAGAGGGTTTCATGGTTTGTTTCATAAGATGAACAGATTCAATTTAGATGCGTGTTAGCTTAAAAGCCATGGCTACTGTAATATTTTTATATTGCTATATGATTATATTTAATTAATTAGAGCGAGTATGGTATTATTTCTATCAGTGTGTTTGTTGGGGTTTAAACGCGAAAGTGATAGTGAGCTTATAAAAAATGGCAAGTAC
The DNA here is from genome assembly GCF_010672005.1 of Moorena sp. SIO4A5. Classification (NCBI taxonomy): domain Bacteria; kingdom Bacillati; phylum Cyanobacteriota; class Cyanophyceae; order Coleofasciculales; family Coleofasciculaceae; genus Moorena; species Moorena sp. SIO4A5. The sequence goes on from NZ_JAAHHZ010000158.1 coordinate 3,260, forward strand.
AAAGTACCAGCTTAGTGAGTACAGCTTAGTGAGTACAGCTTAGGGAGTAGCAGCTTAATGCGATCGCTATCGGTAGTAACTTAGGTAAATTACGCACTATCATAGAAGCTGCTAATCGCGAACCTATACCAAACTCAAGGTTTTTCCCTACCAGACCGTTCTAGTTTGCCTAAAGCTGCACCATTTCAAACCACCACAACCAGATCATCTCAATTACTGCTCTAGCCGGTTGAAGTTTTATATGAAAGAAATCTATAAAATTAAGCGTCGCCAATTACTTAAACTTAGCTCCATCACTCTTGGTAGTAGTGTTTTGGCAGCTTGTAATAATCAAACCTCTACACCATTAACTACAGAAAAAAAAGGTAAATTAGATCAAATAAAATTTGCTTTGGGGTGGAAAGCTGAAGCAGAATACGGTGGTTTTTATCAGGCTGTCGCTACTGGCATTTATCAAAATTATGACCTAGATGTTATTATACAACCAACAGGTCCTCAGAGCAATCCCACCCAATTATTACTGGGGGGAGTAGTTGATTTAAGTATGGGACAGGCTGTTGATGCTATTAGAGCAGTGCAACAAGGCATTCCCAAAATTACTGTAGCAAGTATCTTCCAAAAAGAAATACGAATTCTATTGGCTCATCCAGGGGTAGGCAATGACTCTCTGGCACAATTAAAAGGTAAACCAATTTTTATGGCTCCTGGAGCTATCACAACCTATTGGCCCCTACTCAAGGCAAAATACGGTTTTACAGATGACCAGAAACGCCCCTACAACTTCAATGTTAGCCCTTTTTTAGTAGATAAAAATTCAGCCCAACAGGGGATTTTGACCTCTGAACCATACATTATAGAAAAAGAAGGAGGCTTTAAGCCCAATATATTATCCTTAGCAGAGGCTGGTTATAATCCCTATACTTTCACCATTGAAACCACGAAGAAACTCGTTGAAACTAACCCCGATCTGGTGCAGCGATTTGTTGATGCATCAATCAAAGGATGGTATAGCTATCTAGAGAATCCCGAACCAGCCAATGAGCTGATCAAAAAAGATAATCCAGAGATGAAGGATGACCTCATTGCCTATGGTCTGGATAAGCTTAAAGACTATGGTATTATCATCTCTGGCGATGCCGAAAAACTTGGCATTGGGGCAATGACCGATGAACGTTGGGAAAGTTTGTTCAATGAGTTAGTTACGGTTGGTGTACTTGATGCAAAGACTGATTACAAACAAGCCTACACCTTGGAATTTGTCAATAAAGGAGTAGATTTTTATAAAAAAAATTAGTTAACATTATATATGAGTTATATACATGTTAATATCCAAGTTAATTAGATATTGTTATTATACATTAATTTATATCTAGTCTTGCCAAGCCAGATTGATAAGTTCAAATATTAACCGATTCTTAAGCAATGATTATACCTCTTGCAAAAGTATTTTTATGATACTGTTTTTATAAATTTTTTTCCGCTGTTACCTGTTACTTCCGACTTCTGCAAGAAGTCTATTGCTACTAACTGACAATAGATGAACCAAAAACCAGCTATTTCTCTTACCCATGTCAACAAAACTTTTGACAATGGTACTGTAGCGCTAAAAGACCTAAATCTCAACATCAATAAGTCCGAATTCATCAGTCTGGTAGGACCATCGGGATGTGGCAAGAGTACCCTGCTACGCATCATTGCTGGACTAAGCACTATGAGTTCGGGAAACATAGAATGGAGCGATCGCGCCCACCAAAAGGAGATAGCTTTTGTCTTCCAAGAAGCAGCACTAATGCCTTGGGCAACGGTAATGGGAAATGTTCGTTTGCCTCTTAAATTGGCTGGGGTCTCTAAAAAAGTGGCTGATAATGCTATTAAAGAAGCGCTCCAATTAGTTGGACTGGAAAGTTTTGCCCAATCCTATCCCCGTCAACTCTCCGGTGGCATGAAAATGCGAGTCTCTATTGCCAGAGCTCTTGTTACTTCTCCCAAGGTATTGCTGATGGATGAGCCCTTTGGAGCCTTGGATGATATCACCCGGACTAAGCTGAACCTGGAGTTACTTGATTTGTGGAGTAAGAAACACTGGACTGTGGTTTTTGTGACTCACAATATTTATGAAGCCGTATATCTATCCAATCGGGTGGTAGTAATGGCAGCTCGTCCAGGTCGAGTAGTGGCGGATATAACTATTGATGAACCATCACCACGTAACGAACAGTTTCGTACATCCTTAGTTTATACAAAATATTGTCAGAAGGTGGCTGAGCAGTTGTCAAAAGGGATGAATTATGAGTGATAATTTATAAATTATTATTTAGACATAACTGATAAATTATGATTATCAAAAATATGACTATAAATTTTACAGCTATAATTTTACAGCTATATTAAACGGTATATAATAATTTTATTTATGAAAAAAAATAAAGCATTCGTTCTGGCAAAGCTAAAATTGAAACGTTTGCTATCTATCGATATTATAGCCCCTGTGGCAGTGGGAATCCTGGTGTTGATGGTGTGGGATATCTCTGTTCGAGTGACTAGTACGCCATCCTATATATTACCAGGTCCTTTGCTGATTATCAAGGTATTAATTAGGGACTGGAACAGTTTATTTCAGCCATTGCTGATCACCATAAAAATCACTGTAGCGGCCTTTATAACAGCAGCAGTTTCAGGCTTGCTAATTGCCATGTTAATGGCTCAGAGTAAGTGGATTGAAAAAAGCTTATATCCCTATGCAGTCGTTCTGCAAACAATGCCTATTGCTGCGATCGCGCCTTTAATTATTATTTGGCTGAGGAACAATACCTTTGCTGCTTTGGTAATTTGTGCTTGGATTGTAGCATTCTTCCCGATTATTTCTAATACGACTTTTGGTTTAAATAGTATCGATTCCAACTTAAGTGACCTGTTCCGGCTTTACAAAGCATCTCGCTGGCAGACAATGCTGTATCTGCGATTACCAAGTGCTTTACCCTATTTTTTAGCTGCATTACGTATCAGTGGTGGATTAGCCTTAATCGGAGCAATAGTAGCTGAGTTTGTTGCCGGTACAGGCGGTGCTAATTCAGGAATTGCTTATCAAATGCTAATTGCTGGCTACAATCTCGAAATTCCCCGGATGTTTGCTGCTTTGTTTATGATTAGTAGTCTAGGTATTTTGATTTTTGTACTCTTGACCACCTTATCCAACTTGGTTCTGGGGCAATGGCATGAAAGTTCTATCACCAGAGATAATTGATATGATAATTAATAGTGATAATTAATAGGCAACCAGCTATGAACCTTAATCTTTTCAGTGATTTAATTTCGATAGAGTCAGAAAACTATGCCTGAGAAAAATAAACCCCTAGTCAGCATTATTATTCCAGCATACCAAGCCCAAAATACAATCGCGCAAGCTATCAAAAGCCTTATAGCACAGACCTATTCAAACTGGGAGGTGGCGATCGGTTCGGACGATGGAGTAGACTACTTATCCTTACTATCTCGCCAAGGAATTAACGATCCACGATTGAAACAAGCATTTACAGGAGGGTGTGGCAGTGGAGACGGTCCCGCCCGCAACACGGCGGTAGCAATTTCTACTGGGGAGGTGATTGCCAACCTAGATGCTGATGATGCCTATGAAGCAAACCGTCTAGCAGAAATGGTTCCTCTGGCCATGACCTATGGTGCTGCAATCGACAACACTGGCGTGTACAACACTGACCTAATTATGTACAAGTGTCCCTTCCGCGATCGCACCACGGTTACCTTTGCTACGGCGGACGACATCCTCAAACCTCGTGTGCCTTTTTTCCCAGTTTTCCGCCGGAAATTTTTGGGTCGAGGTTGGACTAAAGTTCCCTTTGCTGCGGACGTTATGTTCAATCTTGAGCTGTTAAGCCGAGTTGGAAAGATAGCAATCCATCCTCAGCCCCTTTACCAATACTACAAGCGTGAGAATTCTATGACGCAATCAGCGACAGCTTTTGAAAGTGCCGAACTAGCCTATCATAAAATTTTGGCACTGCTGGATGCTGGGGAACTTGATCTTACTGAAGATATCCGCAGCGCAGCCATAGAGGAGTTCTCCCAAAATCTACGCCTCAATCGTGTGTTCCGTCAGTATATGCAGTCGGGAAGCTGCCAAAATCTTGAGGAATTTCTCGATATGACTGAGAACGGACATGCTGACTGGCTCAAGTCTGAATTGGAAATGGAACAATTGTAATTTATCAATTCCTAATTCTCAATGCAATGGGAAAGCTTGACAAACCCAGACGCAATCGCGAAAAATATCCTATCTTTTAATATGATTTTATAGTTAAGATGGTTCAGGAATTTTTCCATAACTTTATCAGTAATTGTATCAGTCATTATGGATAAAACGGAACCATCCCTTTTCCCCATCAAGTTCAGGTGCCATCCCCTTAAACATTTCTGCCACCCCAACTCACTGAGAAAGTGACTATGGTGAAAAATACGGTTAAAAATACAGAGGCGATCGCCCCGCCAGCTATTTAAGTAAATATACTAAATATATTGACCACCATCCAGCGTAATCGTGCTACCCGTTAGAAAATCTTGTTCGAGTAAAAACAGGGCGCTGTCCGTTACTACTTTGGTATTTCCAGGGATGTTTAATGGAATAAACTTACGGGCATAATTTTCCATAAAAGCTTGAGGGTCTGGGTCACCTGGAGGTTCGAGAATTTGTCCCAGCGCTAAACCATTTACTGTAATGCGGGGGGCTAATTCCAATGCCATAATTTTTGTCATATCCCACAATCCCCGTTTAGTAATTCGATAGGCAAAATGGTTAGTATCTGGCTTGGCAATACCAGCATCGTTAATATTAATAATTTTGCCATTCCTATTTTGGGGAAGTTGCTTGGCAAACTCTTGACTGAGTTGGAAGGGGGCACGAAGGTTAATGGCAAAAATTTTATCCCACAAAGCGACATCAGTCTGGGCAAATAGATCTTCTTCTGGGAAGATAGAAGCGCTATTAATCAGGATGTCGATTTTTCCAAAGGTTTCAACTGCTTGAGGGATAATAGTGTCTGTGGCCACGGGGTCGGCGAGATTAGCGGAGTAGGTAATAGCTCGCACTCCCAAGGACTCTGCTTCGGCTTTGACTTCAGCAGCTGCATCAGCAGAGCGTCCGTAATGAATAAAGACATCGCACCCAGCTTTAGCAAGAGCGATAACAAGAGCACGCCCTACCCGAATGCCACCCCCAGTTATAAGGGCCACTTTTCCCCTTAAGTCCATTGTGTTACTTAGATGATTTCTATTATCAAACCAGAAAACAAGCTTTCTGACCAAAAACAGGAGACCACAAGCCCCAAGTTTCTAATTTACCTTCCGCACTGTGAAGTGCATAAGGTATATCATGAGTAAGTTAACACAAACAAGGAGGTAAAGCAAGCATGTTGGTACTGGCATACAAGGCTGTAGTCAAAAAAACTCAAGCTAAAGCAATAGATGAAGCTATTCGGACATCTCAATTTGTGCGCAATAAAGTACTTAGATACTGGCTCGACCATCCCGGTGTTCCTAAGAAAAAGCAACACCGCGTACAATACTCGATTAGGTAGTGAATATGGGTTTTCCAAATACCTGAACAGTCATAATACAGCCGAGAAAGATATTAAAGGCTCCCAACGCAAAATTTACAAAAAGAAGAAGGGGTTATCGGGTACGAAAAAAGCTCGTGAAGTTTATGGTCCCAAGCATGATTGAGTAACAATAAAAAGGAATGAACACACCAAGAGACGCTTCCCGTAACGGCGTTGCCAGAAACGTGCTTGAAACTAGAATCCCCAGCCTTCTAGGCATGGGGAGTCTCAAAAACCCCCATACAATAGAACAGGTAATGGGTTAACCCACTTTGGGAAGGGTGAATCTTCTCGTCAATGCAACATAAGTGATAATCAGTCCCATTGAGGCGTGGTCTAAAGCTGCTGTGTCAACCGATGAAGGTCGATGGTCTATAACTCTGGAAAATTGGTAACCACAAAGCTTTCATTGAGCGCGATCGCTCTTGGCAGTAACCTGGGTGACTCTCGTGCCATTCTAGAAGCTGCCCTCAGAAAACTCGACCAAACCCTAGGCGTTACCGTAAAATTCTGTTCTAGTTGGTATAAAACTGCACCAGTTGGACCGCCACAAGCTGATTATATCAATGGTTGTGCCCTTTTGGAAGTGCAACTAAGTCCCCAGAAAATGCTAGAGACTCTGCTAGGAATTGAACAAGAGTTTGGTAGAGTCCGTCAGGAACATTGGGGACCACGAACCCTAGACCTAGATTTACTTTTATTTGATGATTTGATTCTACAGACACCTGAGCTCCAAATCCCTCACCCGCGTATGAGACAGAGAGCTTTTGTGCTAGTGCCCTTGGTAGAAATTGCTCCTGATTGGGTAGAACCAGTCTCGGGACAGAGTATTTTTCAACTGGTTCAAAAGCTAGACTGTTCTGGAGTTGAGTTGTTGTCTGATACTTCGCTAGTAGGTTTTACCAAGTAATTGCCTTTGCAGATAATCCTCAATCAACACGCGAGTATAGGTATTGAGGGGATACTCCATTGCCTTTTGGGGAGTAACCCATACCCATTCCTCAATTTCTTCGTTGGGCGTTATCGTTTCGCTAGCAGAGAATGCATAGTAGTTGACCATAATGAAATGGGCTTCTCGGACAAAGTTAGAGTCTAGCACCGCTTCTTGTAACAACCCAAAGCTCACTTGGGTTAACTCTAGACCAACTTCTTCTCGAAACTCCCTTAGAAGTGCCGATTCTAGGGTTTCGCCCCATTCTACTTTACCTCCCGGTACACCCCATAAACCCTTCCACTTAGTAGTTTTTACAATTAACACTCTTCTACTAGGATTGACAACAAGTGCCCCTACAGTAGTCAAGGGAAACTGCTTCTGCACGGATACTGGTTTGATTGTGGTTTTATTTGGTGTGCTTTTATTTGGCATCGCTTTGCTTAGCTGATCCTTCCCCAGTCTTATGTAACACATCGATAGATTTTAAATTAGTTTCCTATTACCAGAAAACCTGGATTGCTTATGGCTAAAATTGTCTCATACTTTTAACTATTCAACGTGATTTCGATAGAACTCAGGTGTCGGTAGATTTAAGTAACTTCGAGCCAGAAGCCATGATTCATTATCATTGATAAAATCAATTTTTTCGGATAATCTAATAAGCTATTTAACGACGTTAAATTCTGTATTATAACCAATAATTATGAATTCTTATCCTGACTCCTGACTACTGTCTCATGGATTGGAGTCAAAACTTCTGAATTTCTGTCATCGAACTCAGGTTAAGATCATATTCATCACACCAATACCGCCAACTACTAGGGAAATAACAGAAATCCCTGACAACATAAGCGCTTACGGTAGGTGATTAACTGCCGATTGTTAATTTCGGGAGTCACTTCAGTAATAGTCCGGACTTGGTTAGCGATCGCTTTAGCATCTCCCCAAACTAACGTCTTAGTTGACACTCCCCGTCTATGGGCGAGCAGGGAGTGTCAACTAAGACATTAGTTTGTTGGGAGAGGGGTTGCTATGGGACGTCGCTCAATGACCTGGTCGATTAAACCATAGTCCTTAGCCTCAGTCGCTGACATAAAGAAATCCCGCTCGGTATCCTCCTGAATCCTTTCCAGTGGCTGACCGGTATGTTCTGCTAAATACTTGTTTAGCTGCTGCTTGTGGTACAGGATTTCTTTTGCTTGGATTTCTATATCGCTTGCCTGTCCCTGTGCTCCTCCCAGTGGCTGATGAATCATAATCCGGGAGTGAGGCAAGCTCATGCGTTTACCCTTAGCACCAGCACTGAGTAAGAAAGCCCCCATACTAGCTGCTAGTCCAACACAGATAGTGCATACGTCCGGAGCAACTTGATTCATCGTATCGAAAATGCCCATGCCCGCAGTCACTGAACCGCCAGGAGAGTTGATGTACAGGTAAATATCTTTTTCCTGGTCATCGGCTTCTAGAAAGAGTAATTGGGCAACCACTAAGTTAGCTAAGTCAGAATCAACCTGTTGTCCGAGGAATACAATGCGCTCTCGCAACAAACGAGAGTAAATGTCAAAGGCACGTTCGCCACGACCGGATTGCTCGATAACTGTAGGAATCATAAAAAATAAGCGTGAAATTTGCAAACCCCGTGTATGGGCGACTGGGGAGGAAAAACAAAGGAAAAGGGCGGTTAAAACCGTCTTGGAGCTAATGTGGGGAGAACAGATGCAGTTCATACCCGTTCCTGTTAACAGCCTTCATAGCCTATCGAAGCAGAACCTCATGTTTGCCTCGCGGCTTGTTATCGGTAGGTACTATCCTGTCAGAATGTAGAATGGCACTGTCTTACCCCTTGTAGGACTGTTTAAGGATCTGGTTAATCAGCTTCGGACTGTCATTCCATCCTAAGGTAGGAACTTTCACCCTTGCAGATAACCTAGACTTCCCATAACCTACAGCAGGTCTTAGGCTGGTCAGCTATCTTCCATGACTAGGCTAGGGAGTCCTGTCTAGGCAAGAGTGGGGTACTGACCCAAGGTGGCTGCTAGATTGGTTTTTCTTTACATTGTAGCGACTAGCAAACTGTTGCTTTGGTTCTAATCTCGGCTACCCCTAATCTATTAAATTACACAGAATGATTTAGAATCAACCCTTTGCACTGTGCCAGTCACTGAGGCGGAACATATAACTTGGCACTTATATGGTTGCTTAAATAAACTGGTAGAGTTAATTCCCTTCACGGGTGTATCAATTTTTAGAAAGTTCGTATCTCAGTCAAGTAGCATCGTTTCCGATTGTTTCACCAAGACTAAATATTAGGAATGAGGAGTGTGGCTCGTGTTTAAGAAAGTTTTTCAGGCGCTTACTATCACAATATTGCTTAACTTACTAGTCTATCTTAGTCCACCAGATCCTCAACAGTCTGATGGTTTACCACAGTTACAGGAAACCCCAAAAGTTTTATCAACTTTACTATAGCACCACCAGACATGATTGATTAGTCATTAGTCATTAAACTTTCGAGGTCTTAATTAGTTCCATCTATAGATGGAACTAAGAAACTTGTAGACTAATGACTCAATCATCCAAGGGCAATCGGAGTCATGGATTAAGTTAATCCCCAGGAAAACCCAATCTAAGTGACATACTCCTACACTAACTCTGCTCTTACAGAGCCGCTCCGCGAACGAGTGAGCGTGTAGGCTTCTTGCCAACTCCACCCAACGGTATCGGCTTTCGCCGACGCTGCGCGAACGGATACGTAGGCTTGCTTTATTAACGACACGGTCAGAAGTTACCGCTTAAAGAGGGTCGCCTTTATGGTTAGTCGGCTATG
>NZ_JAAHHZ010000159.1:0-12609 GCF_010672005.1 Moorena sp. SIO4A5
GCCATTGTTAGGAGAGAATAACCAGCCCTTGCCTTATATCGCCAGTAATGATGTGACTGTGTTTAGTATCTTGGATACTGGCACCGGTATAGTAACTAGCTATCGCTTTGATACGCGATCGCCTAATTCAGATGTGATTAAATTCGATCAGTTTCAGTTAAGGCTAAGGGATTAGGGTCGGGAGATGGGGAGAGGGGGAGATGGGGAGATGGGGAGATGGGGAGATGGGGAGATGGGGAGATTTTTGATGAAGGGTAATTATCCTAAAATTCTATTATAGAATAATATATTGGCTACTCTTGCTAGCATGCCTATTGCTAGCATGCCTGTTGCCTGTTGCCTCTTGCCTCTTGCTAGCATGCCTGTTGCCTGTTGCCTGTTGCTAGCTTGCTTCTCTATAAAAAATAGACACCCTTGGACATTACTTACAAAATGAGTAATACTAGAGAGTGGAGTCATGAGATCTAGCATTGATATGGAAAGTCATTCTGAGATGACATTAAGCATTGGGGAGGCAGCTAAACAGCTAGGAGTCTCTACCAAAACCCTAAGACGGTGGGCTGATGCGGGCAAAATCAGATATCAACGTTCACCTACTGGACAACGACGATTTTATCTTAAAGATATCAAACATATAACACCAAGAAATCCTCAGCCATTGACCCACAGATTGACAATCAACTATGCCAGAGTTTCCAGTGATGAGCGACAAAAAGACCTGAGGAGTCAAATTCAATTATTAGAAAATTTTAGCGCTGCTAATGGTTGGCAATACGAGACTATTTCTGATTTTGGGGGTGGTTTAAATTATCACAAAAAAGGATTGAATAAATTACTCAAAAAAATTATGACAGGGGATGTTGAACGGTTAGTGATTACTCACAAGGATAGATTGCTGAGATTTGGATCAGAATTAATCTTTACCATTTGTGAAGAGTTTGGCACAGAAGTCGTGATCATTAATAAATCCCCAGAGGGAGTCAGCTTTGATGACGAATTAACCCAAGACATGATGGAATTGATCACAGTCTTTTCTGCCCGTCTCTATGGCGCTAGGAGCAAAAAAAATCAAAAATTACTTGATGGAATGACTCAAGTGGTAAGGGAATTAGAGTAAGGAGTAGGTGGATAGAGGGCAGGATGGGGAGATGGGGAGATGGGGAGATGGGGGAGGTTTTTATTAAGGGTAATTATCCTGACATGATATGAAACCAACTCCCAACCGATTTGAGCCAATCATACATCAAAAGGGAAGAGGCGGTCGAGGAAGGGGTTAGAAAAAAGTCGATCAGGATCAAATTCTTTCACAAGCAGAGCGAAGTCATCCCAACGTGGGTATTGTGAGCGCAGATATTCCCGATTGGAATAAAAGTGCTTGCCCCAGTTGGGACGGCCACCATACTCTAATAATATCTTTTCGGCTTCCCGGTGATAGTTTTCAATCACCTTAAAATCTGACCCTGATAAGTTAAGGCTAATATATACCGATTCTCTTTGATACAGTGGGCTTAACCAATGCTCTTCAGAACTAGCAAATCGAACTGATATGGGTAGGTTTATCCTAAATCCCTGGTTTTCTATCATCTGGTGAATTTGCTCCAGAGCTTTGATTGCAGCTGACCTTGGTATGGCATACTCTAACTCGGAATATGTGAAATTAATATTCTCAAAGGCGAGGATATTAAAGCTCTTATCCCAACGGTTTAATCCCCGTAGATTAGTCATAAAAGCTACTCTAAAGATGAGAGGAATTAGAGCAGGAAAACTCCTGGTAATCCAGTCACCGATTCCACTGCCGGATCTAGATATAGTTCTAGATAGGTCGTCTAGGAATTGTCTCCAGAATGGCATTGGTTCAACCGGCTCATCCATTTTATTAAACCTAAAGGAATAGGAGCGTGAGGTGTGGGGAAATTCAAAGAATTGGAAATGATCGTTTTCTTTGACTAGTGTGTCTATTTCTTTTCTTATCAGGTCGGTCAACATAGGTTGTTGAATATCTCGCAAGAAGAATGTCGGGACACAACGAAGGGTTAATCTAGTAATAATACCAAGGGCACCTAAGTTGACACATACTCCATAAAATGTTGGATTATCTTGTTGGTAGCGGACAACTTCCCCGGATGCTTTCATTAGCTCCAGCTCGACCACTGCACTGGCCAGTGAGCCGTTTTTGTCTCCTGTTCCATGGGTAGCCATTGCTATTGCCCCAGAAATAGTCTGCTTGGTGATTGCTCCCAGGTTTTCCAAGGCCATGCCGTGTTGGTCGAGGTATTGATTCAAGCTGTTTAGTGTTATTCCTGGCTCAACAGTAACGGTGCCCCGTTCTCGGTCTAGCTCGATTACTCGGTTTAGTCGCTTTAATGATACAAGAACACCATCGGTGCATGCAGCTTCTGACCATGAGTGCCCCGAACCAACCACCTTAACTTTCATCCTTTCGGTTCGAGCCATGGCAAGAACTTTCTTGAGATCTTCGTTAGAAGACGGCTCGACAATACTTTTGGGGTTGCAAGAAACATTACCCCTCCAATTTGACCAAGTAACTGACATATTAATTTATTAAAAATATTGTAATGGTTATTCTATATTTTAGCATAGAATACTCATTGCTTATTTAGATCTCGTTATCTCTAATCACAGCTCGCTCCTTTGGTGTCAATCCATAAATTTCAGACACTGCATAGTTTCCAAGGTTAATATCTCTTGTGTTTGCTGCTTCTATTAGCATTCTTTGAAGATTCTCTGAAATACTTTGCCACTGAGGAAGTCTGATTCGCCGCAAGTATTGTGCTTGAAAGCGAAGATAGCCTCCCCTGAGCTGAGTTGAGTAAATAGATACAAATAGTTTAGCTATACCTGATTTGAGAACTGTTTGAAGTGCCTTTAAGTCCCACTCTTGTGAAGTAATGAAATAAAGGTTATGATGAGGGTAAAATTTTCCATCTTCATAGACGATATGTGCCTTGGATTTAATATCAGGAATTAGCAGTTTAGGGTAAGTGGTCAGGCTAGGATAAATTCTATCAATTGTTCTGTACCAATTTTTGGGATTTTTCTTGGCACAGTTCCGTTTCAAAATTCTATCGGAATGTTGGGCAAGGTAACTTGCCAGCTTGGGATAATTTTCAAGTTCAACTAAAGAACCATTGTCGTGAAATGGGTTTACAACACCAAGGCCACCCCACTTGATAATACCAGTTTTAATATCTTGTGTCTTCACTAAAGGCAATTTTCGATCGGGTTCAACCTCCAGTTTTTCAAAGGGTCTAATGTAAACTTTATCTGCTCCGGTTGCTACACCAATGCCTACCTTACAACCAACCTCTTCTAAACTAGGAAAGTCTTCTTCCAGGCGACGAACTACCATAAGTTCTTCAACAGAATCTAGAATCCATGGTTTTGAACCATTTGTTACACCCGTAAGCTCGATGATACCACTTTCCGGACAAATAGAGTCAGCACAAAAATTTTGTGCTAGTTTCTTAAGTGTGTTGTATTCAACTAATGGTCGATGAGCAACTCGAACAACTTCGGACTTTTGGCACTTGATGACTGTAATCCCAGGATAAGCACTAACTTCAGTGCGAAACGCTTGAGTATCGACCATATCAATATAGTAAGCAAGATGATAATGATCAGAAACCATTGCTCGTAGTAGCTTACCGTATTTATTCTTTAGCCATTGATTGGCACAAATAAAACCTAAAACTCCTCCAGGTTCCAGACTACATAGGGCCCGTTCAATAAAAGGGACATATAAATCTGCTCGATCATATATAGTGTTATATCTGGCTCGATACTCGGCCAAGAGAATATCCGGAATCAGCTCTTGCCGAACATAAGGCGGATTGCCAACTGCATGAGTAAATGAGCCTGGTAAATCTACAAGTAGGAAGTCCCCTTGAATCAGCCAGGCTGTTAGCAATTGATAGGCGTCATCTTTATTAATTCCATGGTACTGGAGCAACCTTAAAAGTTTAATTCTGGTATTTTCAAAGCTTTGAGGATTGATCTCAACTGCACGAATAGAATTGTGGAGACTATCAACTAGTCTGATTTGATTAGAATCATGAGCAGCATAAGCAGTTAACAGTCGCTCTACAATCGGAACAAGAAAGTCACCATCACCAATCGAGGGTTCAAGTATCCGATAGTCTGGCAAAGGGCGATCTACGGTATAACCTGTCAGGTCAAGAATGAACTCTACAACCTCACGTCGGGTAAAAATTGCTCCTCGTTCTTCACTACTCTTTGCTGCAAAGCTTCCGACAGCAGAGGAAAAATCAAATAATGGCAAGCTTAGTTGCTGTTCCATTGTGACCGAACCATGACTTCTGGTATTTTAATCTATAGCATTTCTTAGCTGAATCAGTAGTCTAGCAATATGACGTTGAAGGTTTTCCCAATCTTCAGGAAAGTCGTCACGGGTAAAGATTTCTGAGGCATGTTCATAGCATGCGATCGCATTTTCCAAATTCTCTGTAGTCTCTCCTACTATTCTGTTGCTGTAAGCATTACCCAGGTTATATAGGGTCCTTGCCCACTCTTCGGGGAAGTCTGGTTTGGTATAAACCTCCAAGGCTAGTTGGTATTGGGCAATGGCTTTTTCGAGATTATCAGCCCGGTCTCCACGGATTCTGTCACTATAGGCGATGCCCAGATTGTTGTGAGTACTTGCCCAATCAATGGGGAAATCTGGTTTGGTGCGAACTTCTAATGCTAATTGGTATGCTTCTATGGCAATTTCGAGATTATCAGCCCGGTCTCCACGGATTCTTTCACAGTAGGCATTGCCCAGGTTATAGTGAGTCATTGCCCAATCAATGGGCAAGTCTAGTTTAGTGCGAATTTCCAAGGCTAGTTGGAATGCTTTAATAGCAATTTCGAGATTATCAGCCCGGTCTCCACGGATTCTTTCACAGTAAGCTATGCCCAGGTTGTTTTGAGTACTTGCCCAATCTTCGGGGAAGTCTGATTTGGTATAAACCTCCAAGGCTATTTGGTATGCATCTATGGCTTTTTCGAGATTATTAGCCCGATTGCCACGGATTCTGTCACAGTAGGCATTGCCCAGGTTGTTTTGAATAGCTGCCCAAATTTCTGGGTTACTATGATTAGTAAAAAACGTTAGCATCGTTTGGTAACCGGCAATAGCGATTTCCCTGTTGTTGGCTGGATTACCCAGTGGAAAATCGCTGATCAGAGTGCTGAATTCCCAGATAGTATTAGCGATATCTTTGGCTATTTCTGGTTCCGCTTCTGAGAGTTTAGCACTTGCCCAGGTTTCCAGGATATTGATAAAATTATGATCGAGTTTATCTAAGTTTTCTTCCAGAAGTTGGTAGACAACTTCGCCGTCACCTTTGCTGTTGTTAGTTGCTAGCAATACCTCGTCTAAAAATTGCTGATACTCTTCCGATGAAGCCTTAGCTGAAGTAAGGGTTTCTGAAATTTCCAGACCCTTTAAAAGCTTACTCCTGATCCGCAGTAAAAAGTCAGCAGCATTTTGCTGACCCTTTGCTGTCAGATATTCGGCTGATTGTGCCATTACCTGCAATAAATCTGCATCCACTAACTCGCGGTTGCTATTAATAATTTTGATTTCTTTACCCTTGGGACAAGTTAGGAGCTGGTGGAGCAATTTGAGGTATTGTTGTCTTCTTTGTTGGTTCATTTTTAGTTATTCAGCTAATGCGCTACGCGCACGCTACGCGAACAGCCATGAGCCAATGCGCTACGCGCACGCTACGCGAACAGCTATCAGCTTACCTCCCTATTCCCTCTTAATTATAAATTCTTCATTCTTAATTCTTAATTCTTAATTCTTCATTCTTCTTCATCTGACTGCTCTGACGGAGGCAAAAGTATGGGATTCCCTTGATATTCCGCTGCTTTATCCGTAGGTAAACGACGCACTAAATCAAATTGGATTAATTTATCTAAAATCGGTAAAACTTGACTGAACTGTTGAGTTTTAAGACGCTTGAGGTCATCCATGGTTATGTTTTCATCGGATAGCACCCCTTTTTCTAAAACTAAGTCAAGCACATAGTAATCTTCAGGAGTTAATTCTGACTGACCGCGCAGTTTCTGACTGACATACTCTAAACCTTGCTGAAAGACGTCTGGTGTAATCTTTTCTGCTTGTAAATCCGCTGCTTTCAGTAATACATAATTAGCAATGCGATTAAACCAACGGGGTATCCCCTGGGAATGTGCGCACAGATTTCTAGCAGTTTCTAGAGTGAAGGGATGAACCGCATCAGGATTAGTTTCGTCTTTGTTGGTTTTGTTAATCCGGGCGCTAGCGAGATAGTTAATTAACATTTGATACGTGGTGGATTGGTCTAATGCTGTAATCTCTAATGCTAAATCAAATAACCCTCGTTCAGAGATCAACAAATCCCGAGTCAACCCGGAAGGATGCCCAGTCAAAATAAACCAAGCATCACCTTTGAGCATGCCTTGAGCATCGTGCAATAGTTGACGCACCTTAGCTGGGTCTTGTTTATCTAAGTCATCAATAGCAATCACCACACGACTATAGGTTTCTAGGGCTCTTTCCAATAAGTCTTGAAAGGTGAGAGTGGGAAACTTTGGGGCATTAACCGGTTTAGCTTCCGCTTCAATACTTCCCCCAAACCCGGCGAATTTGGCATCAAACTTGGTCTTGGTTTTGCGAGTCGATTCACTCATCAATCCCATGTTGTTTAACAGTTGTTGCGCCCACTCATCCTCTGGCATATGTCGGGCTAGGGCAATCAAAGCAGCGGTTGCTAAATCAGTTTCAAAGGGTAGACTAATATAGGTAGCGAGAGTATCTTTACTTTTTCGTTGTAAGACGCTCAATACTTCTAAAATAAATGCTGTTTTACCAATACCAACGGAACCGTAGACTAATATCCGCTTCCGTTCGCGACCCCGCAACAAATTAAATATCTGCTTTAACTCCTGGGTGCGACCTGTAAAAACTTTATCTAGGTTTGACCTCAAGCTAGAAGCACTTTCAGAAAAAGGAATTTCTTCAAGATTCCAGCTAGTCAAAATTTCGTTGTTTTCATCCCAAAGTTTATCGGCTTCACTCATGGCTATGGCTTGGTTTTTATTTTGTTAATTACTTGGAGCAGTTGTTGAATATTATCAATTCCTTGCTTATCCTTAATTGTATGACAAATTTCATAAGCTTGGGTTAGTTCTTGTCTAGCATCGTCGATAAATCCAATGGAAATCATCAGCATGCCTAATCCCGTTTTGCAGATAGCGATTCCTGGTTGATTATTGAGATGATTGTAGATGCGGAGAGCGTCCCGGTAATTCATCCGGGCTTTGTCTAGGTTCATGATTAAATGATGGGTGCGGGCAATGTGGTATACTGAATCGGCAAGGGCTTCTAGGTTTTCGGTGTGACTATAGATCGGGAGGCTTTGCTCTAAGCGGGATAATCCATCATACCAGCTTCCTTGCTGAACCAGCAGTTTACCAATATTACGTTGAACGTCTGCCCAATATTCGGGAAACGCTTCACGGATGTAGAACTCTGAAGCATTTTGATAGGATGCGATCGCTTTTTCCAGATTCTCTGCACTATTTCCTAGTATTCTCTTACTGTAGGTATCGCCCAGGTTATTTTGAGCAATTGCCCAAATTTCAGGCAAGTCTTGTTTGGTATAAACAGACAAAGCTAGTTGGTATGCTTCTATGGCGAGTTCAAGATTATCAGCTTTATCTCCATTGATTCTGTCACTGTAGGCTATGCCCAGGTTATAGTGAGTGTTTGCCCACTTTTCAGGGAAGTCTAGTTTAGTATAAACGGATAAAGCTAGTTGGTATGCTTCTATGGCGAGTTCAAGATTATCAGCTTTATCTCCATTGATTCTGTCACTGTAGGCTATGCCCAGGTTATTTTGAGTGTTTGCCCACTTTTCAGGGAAGTCTAGTTTAGTATAAACGGATAAAGCTAGTTGGTATGCTTCTATGGCGAGTTCTAAATTATCAGCTTTGTCTCCATTGATTCTGTCACTGTAGGCATTGCCCAGGTTATAGTGAGTGTTTGCCCACTTTTCAGGGAAGTCTAGTTTAGTATAAACGGATAAAGCTAGTTGGTATGCTTCTATGGCGAGTTCTAAATTATCAGCTTTATCTCCACGGATTCTGTCACGGTAGGCACTGCCCAGGTTATTTTGAATCCTTGCCCAATCATAGGGGAAGGCTTCTCTGGTATAAACCGACAAAGCTTGTTGGTATGCAGCAATAGCACGTTCGAAATTATCAGCTTTATCTCCACCGATTCTGTTACTGTAGGCATTTCCCAGGTTATTTTGAGTTGTTGCCCAATCAATGGGGAAGGCTTCTCTGGTATAAA
Source organism: Moorena sp. SIO4A5 (assembly GCF_010672005.1). Lineage (NCBI taxonomy): Bacteria > Bacillati > Cyanobacteriota > Cyanophyceae > Coleofasciculales > Coleofasciculaceae > Moorena > Moorena sp. SIO4A5. The sequence continues at coordinate 8,366 of NZ_JAAHHZ010000159.1, forward strand.
CCGACAAAGCTTGTTGGTATGCAGCAATAGCAACTTCGAGATTATCAGCTTTATCTCCACGGATTCTGTCACGGTAGGCACTGCCCAGGTTATTTTGAATCCTTGCCCAATCATAGGGGAAGGCTTCTCTGGTATAAACCGACAAAGCTTGTTGGTATGCAGCAATAGCACGTTCGAAATTATCAGCTTTATCTCCACGGATTCTGTAAATGTAGGCAATGCCGAGGTTATTTTGAGTGCTTGCCCAAATTTTCGGGTTACTCTCATTGGTAAAAACTGTTAGTATCGTTTCGTAACCAGCAATAGCAATTTCCATTTGAGTGGCTCTATTACCGAGTGGAAAATCGCTGAACAGGATGCTGAAGTTACCAATAACTATAGCAATGCCTTCTGCTGTTTCTGGTTCCAATTCTGATAATTTAGCACTTGCCCAGGTTTTTAAGATATCGATAAAGTTATCATCGAGTTTGTCTAGATTGGCTTCCAGGAGTGGGTAGACAACTTTGGGATCGCCATTGCTGTCGGCAGTTGCTTGCAAGACTTTCTCTAAGAATTCCAGATAGTCTTGGGATGAAGCATTAACTAAGGTAGAGGATTCTGAAATTATCTCTAAAAGCTGACTCCTGAGACTACCTAAAAAGTCAGCAGCGTTTTGGTCGCCATCGGCTGCTAGTTTTTCTGCTTCTTGTTCCATTACCTGCAATAACTCTGCATCCAGTAACTCGCGGTTACTCTCAAGAATTTGATCGTCTTCACCGCTGGGACAAGTTAGCAGTTGCTGGATCAGGTTGAGGTATGCTTGTCTTCTTTGTTCGTCCATTTTTACTTACCCCTACTCCCTATTCGCTACTCCAGAAAATCCACAATTTATGTAAAGTTACCAATTCTAGCAATTCTATATCCCATAATGTACAAATTGATCACCCTAAATCCCCCTTAATAAGGGAGACTTTGAGGTTGAAAAGCGTACCTCATAACTGCGATAAACTCTATAATAACTTCTATAAGTATAGCGTTTTATAGTAACCGTGAGTTACATCTAAATTTTATTTATTCTTCCCTACTCCCTACTCCCTACTCCCTGCTCCCTTATTTAACAATAAAAAAAATTCGGTCAAGCTCAGATAAAATTTGATACTTGACCGAATTATAGTGTGTAAACATCAACAAGGACAGCTAAGCTGCACGTAAACCAAATAACTCCTGACTGATTAATTGTACATTATTCCCGAGTTAGTCAGCAACTGCTGGAAAGCAAAAACATACTAACTCATGCTTCATGCTGATTTATACCCCTCCCCAAAAAAAACTTTCATTCTTCATTCTTCATTCTTCATTCTTAATTCTACATTCTTCATTCTTCATTCCTGGTCGCCAGGGCGTGGCCCTGGCAAATTACTATCCTAGTCTAGGTAAAAATTTCGAATCAAAGTCACCATAACCTCACCAGGATTTCCGGTAGGTTCGGGAGTGCTCCATTCCTCTGGATAAGCGTATTTAAGAGAATAGATGGCAATAATTGTTTTCCGAACTTGTTCAGGAGAACCGACCAAGATGTGCTTGACTTTTTTAGGTTTGCGACCTTGGTTTTCAGGGTTTTGATTTTCATCAGGGTTTGAAGGAAAGTTTGTACTCATGAATCGTTATTGGTTTAAAACGTTTACTTTTATTAAGTTATTAATTTATTAACTATCTGTCAAGGGGTTTAGGAATTTTTTTTTATTACCAATTGACGAATATTAATCGTAGGGTGGGCAGTGGACGAGACCAATAAAATCCGATGGTAATCCTTTAAAGCACTGCCCACCCTACAGGTATATCTGGGGTGGGCAGTGCTCTATCGGATTTTCAACTATTACTATTCCTTGAAAAACCACTGCCCACCCTACAGGTATATCTGGCTCTGCCCACTTTACTTAGCAGAACAAATGTTAAGGATTTCCACCATCCCACTGATGAGTTGGATCAGGATAGAACGTTACCCCAGAACCGCTGCCATTAGTGGAGCGAATAGCAACTAACCAACCTCCAGGAACTTTTGTTCGCCATACACCCAATCCTCCGATGGGTTGGTTCTTGCAGTTTAGTTTTTCCCAAACAAGCTCTGCCATGATGATTTCCCAGATAAAATAACGCCTAATGTGAATTAGACAAAAGAGAAAGGAGGCTCGAAGATTGAAATGTCACTTAGCACCCGGGAACCTCCTATGAACAGTATAGACTTTCCGACGTTGATGACGACCATTTTTGTTCTGGTGGATGACTGGTATCAACAAACTTTGGGGGAACTTCAGTCAATAGAGCAAGTCTCAATTGGGGTCAGCTACTTTCTTTCGTCCTTGGGTTTTAGGGAATAGGGAATAGCAAGCAGGGAGATGGGGAGATAGGGATATTTTTATTAACAATAATGATAGCGTTTATCATAGTTATTATACTCACTGTTCCCTGCTCCCGTCTTGATGCAGTCGCTCATGGGGGAAACCCCCAAGACCGCGCTGCATCGCTGTTCCCTGCTCCCTGTTTCCGATTCCCGATTCCCGATTCCCGATTCCCGATTCCCTACTATTCATGTGATATGCGAAGCAGTAATCATAAAAATCCTCTTGTAATCGGCAGTTTAGTCGTTATTTTTATCAATCTAGTAATCGCTCTTATTTGTTGGAGGATTGCTCAACAATCTACGGGTTATGATGGTCTGTTTTATTTTTTTATATTGTCTATGATTGGTATCGCTCAGTTAGTCTATGTTATCCCAGCATTAATTGTGCTAAGATTGCTGGGAAGATGGGAATTGATTAAAGGAGTGATTCTTGGTGGTTTGATTACAGGTTTGTTGAATCTTGGCGCTTGGTTTTTAATGCAATCTTTAGCTTAAAGGTATAGGTAGCAAGAGTTATTGAGAAATAGCTCTTAATTTAGCTAACTTCGTGAACTGTTGCGTCAAGGCTATCTTGAGACTCTTCTAATTTATCGTCGAGGTTCTCACTACCAGTAAACACTTTAGTAGTCACTGGAACGTTAGGCTCAACTTGGAGCCACACCGAATCACTAATAGACTCAGCTTGATTGGGTCGATAAACCAGTCGGCAGGCTCCTGCGATTTCTACCTCATGACAGCAATGAGTCCGCTCACCCCGTTTAACAGTAAACACTGGCAAAGATGTCTGGTTCTTGTGATTGCTTTTTAAGGCTTGCTCATTAACGTGGATATAGGTAGCTTCGAGATGTTTGTCCTGATTCCATGTACCTTTTGGTCCCCTACGACCTTCGGTTACCACTGGCACACCATCATATAATGGAATCTGCCAAAACCGACCAACTTTTTTGGCTCCTTTGATGCGATCTTTACTTAATAGCATCCGCAGTCGCTGAGACGATATACCCAGCAGAGATGCAGCTTGTGTTGTACCGACAACCATAACTAAAATACTATTGCGGAATAGTATTGTAATCCCATCTAACTGGGAAAGTCAAGCTCAAGTAGGGAGTAGGGGAGTAGGGAGTAGGGAGTAGGGGAGTAGGGAGTAGGGAGTAGGGAATCGGGAATCGGGAGTCGGGAGTAGGGAGTAGGGAGTAGGGAGTAGGGAACTAAAATTTTCGGAATTGATTTAGGTACCTTACATAACGTCTTTCTGAAGTTCTTGTTTAACCAGTTGAGCTAAGGTTTGGGCAGCTCCTGGTTTTCCCCGAACACTCTTTAGATGCGATCGCATTTCGGACAACTTCTCTGGATGCTCCAGATAGTCTAGGGCAAGTTGAGCAACCTCAAGCGGCTCAAGCTTCCCTACCAATTCTGGCACAATTTCTCTTTTTGCCCAAATATTCGGCCATGCAAACAGACGCTTTTGCCCTAGCACCAACCAGTTAATCACTTTCGCTAGGCTAGAGCCTACTCCTGGTAACTTGACCAATAGACCGGGTAAGCCATCCCAAGCCCGCATCGCATCTAACTGTTGCGTCGGCAACAGCACAATCATGGGTACCGCCAAAGACCCCAACTCAGCGGTATTAGCTCCCACTGTGGTTAAGCAAAGACAACATTGTGATAACAATTCATAGGCCGGAAAGGACTGCCAGAGTTCTACACACAAGCCACTGGGGGTTTTGAGGAATAGTCGAAGGTTAGCTGGTTGAAGGTTAGCTGGTTGAAGGTTAGCTGGTTGAAGGTTAGCTGGTTGAAGGTTAGCTGGTTGAAGGTTAGCTGGTTGAAGGTTAGCTGGTTGAAGGTTAGCTGGTTGAAGGTT
>NZ_JAAHHZ010000016.1:0-106748 GCF_010672005.1 Moorena sp. SIO4A5
GAAAATAGTTGTAATTCTGTATAAATTAAAGCTCTGATATCTGTAGAGCGCTTATCCAGATAACTTCGGTAGGTATCTAGTTCTTTCTTGAGATCATCTCGTTCGCTTCTTAGGCGATCGATAGTTTTTTTAAGTATGTCAAAATCATTCATAGTAACCAACTGGCTAAACACCGACAATTCCTTAGATAGTTTAGATAATAATCAACTATCTCCATTATTTCGACAAGCCCGCCAAATACCCTATGGGCTGTTATAGCTGAAATTGCTCTATTCGCCAACTACAGAGCCTGATCGGATGGCAGCCAGGATAATCCATGGTGAACAGTAAATGGTGATAGGTAGGGGTTTGGCACAATTCTCTCTTACCCATTACCCATTACCCATTACCCATTACCCATTACCCATTACCCATTACCCATTACCCATTACCCATTACCCATTACCTACTATAGCGCTAGTTGCTCTAATCATTGAAGTTAAATAATGCTTCGGGAGACCGGTAGCTGGGGGGATTCCGCAGATCTAAATCTAAATTTAGAAATTTTATAATCAATTGAGACGATCAGCATCAGCCAAAGGATTCCAGACTTAATGCTCATGGTGAGGGGCGTTACGTACCTTCCTGATTGTATAGGGCAAAACCCCTACCAGCAGAGCAAAGGCTTCATCTGGCAGTTGGGCAATAGTGTTGGCATCAAAACCAAATCCCTCAAACTGTTCAAGAATCTGTTGGGTTCGTTGTATAGGACTTGGATATTCTGTAATTTGTTTAGTCAGTCGAATCCATTGCCGCCGAATCAAATAAGCACGCCGTCGCTCTTCAGCTGATTCTGGAGAAACCAATGATAGATTGCCCACTGGGACTACTCCCTGACAATCAAGATCAAATATTCCTCCTACAGCCGAACCTGGTCCTGCGAATTCTGCATGGTAGTGCTTATATATGATTAGGCCATTGCGACGCCTACTATTAACAATTAACAATTGTTTATCCCGAAATTGCGAGAGAATTTCTGATGGCTGTGAGTCTCTCATCTGATTCTTGCAGAGGTTCAGGCTTTCCTGGTTCATGCCACTTAGGGGTTGAGGATTGGCGAGACCCTGGTTGTGAGCAACCACCTCCTTTGGGTAAAGAGCTATCTGGTAATAGTGTTGGTATTCACTCTCCATCTGAAACTATATGGCGTAATATCTTAGAGCAGGTAAGCACCCAAGCTAAAAGCCCCGATCCGCTTTCCTTAAAATAGCTGTAAATTTTTGAAAATACACAAAACGGAGAGTCAAGTCTTGTTCAACTACCATTTCCAACTATAAACTTGGGTTTAACCTAAGTTACTAGTTATCAAAAAACACCTCAAAATGGCTTCAAGACACCAAAACTTTGTATGGCTAGATCCTAAATTCTAGATTATTGGTATCAATAGCTACAATTTATTGGTATAAAGCAACTTTTGTGGTTTACTAGGGTAGATCTCATGGGATTTACAAGTAGACCGTAGCACAAATAAACTAAATTTCGATCCGGGCAAGGTCTTCAAAAACCAATTTTCTTGAAAACTTTATCAATAACCCCATTTTTGTTCTGTTACAAAAAAGATACTCTGCTACAGATAGTCAGCAGCCAAAATGTTGTATTACATATTTTGTTTGTTTTGTCAATGTGATAAATCACCAAATGTATGTGTTATTGGTCAGCTTGATAACTCCATTATGACGAAATTCAGCCTACTAAGACAGACTCTGACCCGGTGAACTAAGACCAGCAGGATTAATCTGCTTGTGTAAGAGCAAGCGTTTGGGAAGCCTAAGCAATCCTCCGGTATAGCTTGGTTCTACCCGATGCAGTTCATATCCCCTCTTGAGATAAAGTTGCCTGGCCTGATAATTGTTTTCCAAAACATGCAAGTAGAGGTCTTGAAAGCCCCATTCTAGGGCAGTTTGCTCACAAGCCAAGAGCAAATTTTCTCCGACTCCTTGCCGCCGACAAGACTTTCTGACAGCCAGATTGGAGAGGTAAAGATGTTGGCAGTTGGGCTTTGGCCAGCAATAGCGAGAACGGAGTGTTAGCTCTACAGTACCAGCTAGCATCTCACTGGTACCAGCAGAACCGGAAACGGTAGTGACGGCGACTAAACACAGGTAATGGGGTAAACTAGATCGCAGTCTGTGGCGCAAATCTTCGTAAATACCCAGTCTTAATAGAGGGTGAACCCAGCTGATCAGCCCTTTTTGAGGGTGAAAGCTATCTGCAAGAATATCTGCTAGAGTGCTGATATCCTCAAATTGAGCATCACGTATAGTGACTTGAGATATACCACCAGCCAAGGTATCTTGACCAGTAGGGACAGATTTATGAAGGGTTAAGAAAGAAAAGCAGGAATCCACAACTACAAAATTATTTGGGAATGGTAAACTCTAACTAAAGTATGTAGACTATACGCCGAAGGGGTTCTAATTTACCCCTTAGCTTCCCGTAGATTGAAGGGAGCAGAAGGTATATGGCTAAGCACTTTGAATCAGGTATGAGCAATTGAGCTCGAAACTATTTACCCCATTTCAGGTCAGGTAAATAGTAAGGTAAATAGGAGACATTAAACGTTATACTTAATAATTAATACCTTTTTGACCAGTTTGAGCAAAATCGGCTGACGGGATTAGCTTAAGTCATTCCCGACCACCTTCAACTAGAAATTCTTCAACGTCAGGTAGTTCACATTATTCTATCGCTATTGAAACATGACGAATCATAAGACTGACTGGACCCCAATCATTAAGAAATTTGTGGCGATAGTAGGCAAAAATGGTGTGGTTCAACGTCGTGAAGAATTGTTGACCTATGAATGTGATGGTCTGGCCAGCTATCGCCAACGACCAGCGGTAGTAGTGCTACCACGAACTACCGAACAAGTCTCAGAGGTGCTTAAGATATGCGATCGCTATTCTATCCCTTGGGTGGCACGGGGGGCTGGCACAGGATTATCCGGTGGTGCTCTACCTATAGAAGATGGTGTGTTGATTGTCACTGCCCTCATGAAGGGTATCCTGGACATTGACCTGGAAAATCAGCGAATCGTAGTACAACCGGGCTTAATCAACAACTGGGTGACCCAAGCAGTCAGTGGTGCGGGTTTCTATTATGCCCCTGATCCCTCCAGTCAAATTATTTGTTCCATTGGTGGCAATGTGGCTGAGAACTCTGGTGGTGTCCATTGCCTCAAATATGGCGTGACCACTAATCACGTCATGGGATTAAAATTGGTTCTTCCTGACGGTTCAATCGTGGATGTAGGGGGATCAGTTCAAGAAATGCCTGGTTACGACCTAACTGGCTTATTTGTTGGTTCCGAAGGCACCTTGGGGATCGCTACAGAAATTACGCTGCGCATCCTCAAGAGACCAGAATCAATTTGTGTCCTCCTAGCGGACTTTACTAGCATTGAAGCTGCTGGTACTGCGGTTACTGACATTATTGGTGCTGGAATCATTCCTGCGGGTATGGAAATGATGGATAATCTCAGCATCAATGCGGTAGAGGACATAGTGGCAACAGGTTGTTATCCGAGGGATGCTGGAGCAATATTGCTCGTAGAACTGGATGGCTTAAAGGTAGAAGTGGACACTAATAAACAGCGGGTTGCCCAACTGTGTAAACAGAATGGGGCAAGAAATATCACTACGGCTAGTGACGAAGAAACCCGCCTGAAATTATGGAAAGGTCGCAAGGCTGCTTTTGCTGCGGCAGGGAAGATCAGTCCCAATTATTTCGTCCAAGATGGGGTGATTCCTCGCACTGAGTTAGCCGGGGTTTTGAGGGAGATTGAGGCATTAAGCGAGAAATCTGGGTACACAATAGCTAACGTATTCCATGCGGGTGATGGAAATCTACACCCCCTAATCTTGTACGATGAAAAGGTGCCTGGGGCATTAGAAGAGGTAGAAAATGTTGGTGGCGAAATCCTCAAACTCTGTGTGAAAGCAGGGGGTAGTATATCTGGGGAACATGGGATTGGTGCGGATAAGAACTGTTTTATGCCAGATATGTTCACTAAGGTGGACTTGGAAACGATGAAATGGGTTAATCAGGTATTCAATCCCAAGGGTTTAGCCAATCCAGGCAAGGTATTTCCGACACCCCGGACTTGTGGAGAGGCAGCAAATGCCAGAAAAATCAAGGAATTTGAGTCTATCGAGCGTTTTTAAACCAAGTTTTGTGAGTTCGACATGAGCCTTCGTTCCTTATCCAGGACTCAGGAGCTTCGAGTTAGGTTGAGATTAGGCAAAAAAATTACCTTTTGCCTTTTGCCTTTTGCCTTTTGCGGTTCCCAGTCAGTCGCTGATTTTCTTGCCAAGCCACAAAGGCAATTCCCCACAAAAAACTCAAACTGACGACTAATCCTGAAGGATTACCAAGACTGATTAACAGCAAGACGAAAAAAAAACTCCCAACTTGAGCTGTTTGCTGGAGTAGGGAATTCAATCCAGCTTTGGCTTCCTGCTCCAAAGTAATTTTGTTACGGCTTAACTTCATTCTAAAACCAAGAAGGAAAATACCTCAACCGATTTAAAAATGTTATAATTAAAAGTTTAATGAGATTAAAAATTATTGAAATGTGCCCACAAACGACCAATTATGCGACCAGCAATCAGGATCCAGAGCAAAAAATTAGCGGCACCGATGATTAAGCTGGCATAAAATTGGACACCAATGGTACTATCTAGACAAACACTAAAATCTAAGAAGGTGTTGGAGAGAATTAACTGCCCGATTAAACTAGGAATGTAGAGGATTACAAGCAGAGCGATCGCATCCTGAAAGCTCAGGTATACACTTCTCCACATATGCCCTAGTAAAGCTTTACCAAGCTTATCCACAGAAGTCCATATATTTTGCATCAGTTTCTTGGAAGCACAAATGTGATCTGGCAGGTTTTGACACTAAGCCAGTATTCATTTCCACCGAACCGAGATCCGGATACTGATGTATGGTGGTTTGTTGAAGGTTGAGCGTGGTTTCCACCCCAGTTGCTGATCTGAGTCCCCATCTCCCCATTTCCCCATCTCCCCACACTTCCCACACTCTCTCTGCCCTTTCCATACTCCCAACTCCAAGGGCGAGGTATCTCACCCAATAGAGAACTGCTATAAGGTATGAGTCCCCTGTTGCGGTTCGGTGTCGGCTGGATTAATCTAGAAGCATCATTTCCCGGTAGTCTAGATGTCTACTAAATCGAAAATTCATCCGAGATCTACCCAAGTCAGTGACTGGTCAATTGAGCAGTTGCCCGGATTAAGTATTCAAGATCAATCAAAACTCAAAGCATTGGGGATTACCACCACTAGGGAGTTGCTCGAAAAGGCAAGCACTGGCCAAGCTAAACAAGCGCTAGCTAACCAGTTAAAGGTTAAGACTCAGTACGTCAATAAATGGGTCGCCCTAGCAGATTTAGCCCGTATCCCTAGCATTGGCTGCCAATATTGTGGACTAGTGTTACATGCAGGAATATGCTCTTTAACCCAACTAGCTCAGACTCCCCCTCACCGCTTGCACCAAAATATTTTACGCCTACAGGTAGCAACCATGCAGCGCCGAGACCTTTGCCCTGGTGTTGATCAGGTGGCACGATGGACTAAACAAGCACGAGATTTAGTTCGTCATTGGTAATTTTTAATTTTTAATGGTCAATTGGCATTTTCAATTTGTGATTTTCAGGGATTCCTACTCTATTCCTTCACCAACACTCCATTGAGGAAAATATCAGCAATGCCTTCTGCCATTTCTTGAATCTCTTTGGGGGAGGCATCTGAATCGAGGATGGTATTGTGACTGAAACCAGCAACGGCAAACATGCCCAAGAACACCTGAGCCAAAATATTAGGGTTCATAGGGCGATAAATGCCTCGCTCAATGGCGGTTTCAAAAAAGGCTTCAGCCACATCCGTCATTTTAATAATTACTTCTGACTGAATGCGATCGCGCAATTCTGGGTGGAATTGGGCTTCCATAAAGCATACTCGCATCAGATCCGCATTCTCACCCATACGCATCATTCGCCGCCGCATCATCTGTGCTACTGCTTTATAGCTGCCCATTTCACTGAGTTCCGTGAGCAAATCGGTGAGAATGTCTACCCAACCCTGGGTGGCGACTTCTATCAGAATTGCCTTTTTGTTTTCAAAATGACGAAATAGGGTACCTTCAGCGACCCCAGCAGTACTGGCTAACTCCCTGGTGGTTGTCCCGTTATAACCTCGACTGGCAAACAAACGTCGTGCTGCTCTCAGGATACGTTGCCTGGTCTCTGTCTCTGACTGAGTTGGCTGATTAATTATTCCCATGGGTGTCAAAATGAAACTTGTAGCGCTATTATCCAAATTGTCCAACACTTCACCCCATAATTGTCAAATTTGAGACAGAGTTGGCTTGAGCTTCTAGTAGTAGGTGATGGTAATCATGCCTTGATTGTGACCAAAAATTTGGGTTTCAAGCTGGCCTTTGGCCACGCTACTTGAGGTGCCCATAAACGGGCGATTTTTCCGGAATTTGTCAAGGCAAAGGTTTATAATACAATAATTGTGTAGAAAGCGCACAGGTAGGATTCGTCGGTACTACCTGATTCAATAACGACAATTACGGGCAGGATGCCCGTTCCACGCAAAATGCTAGTACACGAGGCGCGAAAAACCTCGCCGGTGCGCTTTCCGTTCTCCGTAGGAGACGCTTCGCGAACGGCTAATTAAATTCGCCACGGGTCGCACCGCTAAAACGCATGGGTCTTAACGGATACCGAAAACCAGTAAAGTAGCAAATTCAAAATATATAACGTACCGTGGGGCACACGGGAACGAGGGAAGGGAGAAACAGTTATATTAGACACTCCTAGTACCTAGCGCTTAGGGAGATAAGCCCACTGGGATTAGTTAAGTTAGGCTTGATGCTTGGTTGCTGATTGAACGGGTATTTGGCTTGAATATTGCCTTTCAGGATAGCTAATTTTAAGGCGTGTCGTAGAACTAAGAATCCCCGTTCTTACTTCGGCGGGGAGTGTCAAACACTTGATGAAGAGACGCTAGCTTATTAGTTGTTAACCTCACGCCGCCTAAAGGCGGTACCACTAAATCCCACCCTAGAAAGCGGTGGGCGTTGTGGGAGAGTTCTGTAAGTTCGTTACTGCCACCCTTGTATGATTAAACAGAATGGATTGGTCGTGTTTCTCCAGCGTGTTGCTGATCACTTAAGACCACTTCGGTGCTTATTCAAGACAGGATCTATCAAGTCCCTATCGATTTTATCTTATCTGGGGGCAGCAATCCTAATCTGGGGAACATGCTCGACTATCGCATTAGCCCGTACTGAAACCCCAGCATCACCCTCAACCTCAATCCAACCCTATCTAGACCGGGTGATCGAACGGGTAACTGAGTTTACCCTGGATAATGGCATGAAGTTCATTGTCCTAGAAAACCACGAAGCACCAGTAGTTTCTCTTTTTACTTATGCCGATGTAGGGGGTGTGGATGAACCGGATGGCAAAACCGGTGTGGCTCACTTCTTAGAACATTTAGCGTTTAAAGGTACCACCCGGATTGGTACTACCAACTATGAGGCAGAAAAAATTCTGCTAGACAAGTTGGACGAGTTGAAGAAACAAATTAAAGAATATCAAGCCACTGGGAATGAGGCAGAGGTGGCTAAGTTAAAGGAAGAGTTTGCCGAAGTCGAAGCTGAGGCGGCTAAGTATGTCCAGCAAAATGAGTTGGGTCAGATTATTGAGCAATCAGGAGGCGTGGGCTTGAATGCCGCAACGTCTACGGATTATACGGTGTACTTCTACAGCTTGCCATCGAACAAATTAGAGCTGTGGATGTCCCTAGAGTCAGAACGCTTCCTTGAGCCGGTATTTCGAGAATTTTATAAGGAACAAGAGGTAATCCTCGAAGAGCGTCGTCTGCGCACTGATAACTCTCCGATCGGTCAAATGATTGAGGCGTTCTTGGATACTGCCTATACCAAGCACCCTTATCGGCGTCCGGTGATTGGCTACAACAAAGACATTCGCAATCTTACTCGCCAAGATGTTCAGGAGTTTTTTGACACTTACTATAGTCCGAATAACTTAACTGTAGCTATTGCGGGAGATGTGGATCCAAAGCAGGTGAAACGGCTAGCTAAAGTCTACTTTGGACGCTACAACCATCAAAAGGAAATTCCTAAAGTCACTACGGTAGAACCACCACAGTCCGAAACCAAGGAAGTTACCTTGAAATTACCCTCCCAACCCTGGTATTTGGAAGGATACCATCGACCAGGGATTACCCATCCTGACCATGTGGTTTATGAAATTATGGGCAATTTGCTGAGTGATGGTCGAACCTCTCGCCTATATAAGTCTTTGGTAGAAGGGAAACAAGTAGCCCTATCGGCGGCAGGGTTTAGTGGCTTTCCTGGTGATAAATATCCTAATTTAATGTTGTTCTATGCCCTCACTGCACCAGGACACACGGTAGAAGAGGTGGCAAGTGCATTGGCAGAAGACATTGAAAAGCTCAAAACTGAACTAGTTTCACCCCAAGAATTGGAACGGGTAAAAACTCAGGCAAGGGCTAGCCTATTGCGATCGCTTGATTCCAATATGGGTATGGCCAGAAATTTGGCAACCTATGAGGTCAAAACCGGTGATTGGCGTAACTTGTTCAAGGAAATAGAAGATATAGAGGCAGTGAGTGCAGCAGACATTCAGCGAGTGGCTCAGGCAACTTTTCGACCAGAAAACCGCACGATTGGACGGATTTTACCAATTGAGTAGCTAAACGCTTCAAGGTTGCTCTCAGTTGAAGGTTGAAGGTGAGAAGGTTGAAGGTGAGAAGGTTGAAGGTTGAATGTTGTTTCGTTGTTCATGCCCAGGGATCTGATGTAGGGTAGGTGGTTTGGTTGAAGGGTAAAGTGTATAATCGGCAACCGGCAACCGCTTAACCTTGGCCTATTGGCCACGCTACGCGAACAACTGGTTAACTTTCAACCTTCAACCTCCTAACCTTGGCCTATTGGCCACGCTACGCGAACAACCTTCAACCTCCTAACCTTGGCCTATTGGCCACGCTACGCGAACAACCTTCAACCTCCTAACCTTCAACCTCCTAACCTTAAACCTGGTAACCACCAACTATTGATCGCATTACCCATGACTAATGACCAATGACCAATCTAAAATCGAAAAGCCAAAATCCCAAATACCTGAAATGGATCGGGCTACTGGTAGTGACAATGCTAGTGGTAGTGCTTGTGTCTCGTCTACCAGCAATAGCTGATACCCCACGCCATTACGATGAATTAGAGTTTGACCCGTTACCACCAATTCAGCTACCGGACTACACTCGCTATCAGTTAGACAATGGGATGGTGGTCTATTTGATGGAAGACCATGAACTGCCTTTGGTGAGTGGTACCGCAATGATTCGCACCGGCGATCGCCTTGAGCCTGCTGACAAAATTGGCTTAGCGACTATGGCGGGAGTTGTGATGCGTACTGGGGGTACCACTGAACACTCAGGCAATGAGTTAAATGTGCTGTTAGAAGAAAAGGCAGCTTCGGTGGAAACTAGTATTGACACTAGTTCTGGCAGTGCGAGTTTTAGTGCTTTGAGCGAAGATTTGGACTTGGTCTTTGATTTGTTTGCTGAAGTTATTCAAAAGCCCGCCTTTGCACGAGCTAAGCTCGCCCTAGCTAAACAGCAACTAGCGGGACAAATTGCCCGCCGCAATGATGATCCCGGTGATATTGCTTCTCGTGAATTTAGGAAACTGATCTACGGTGACACTAGCCCCTATGCCCGCACGATAGAGTATGAGCATCTAGACAATATCTCTCGTAATGATTTAATCACTTTCTCACAGAGGTATGTATATCCAGAAAATATGATACTGGGTATTGTGGGGGATTTTGACTCCGAAAAAATGCGATCGCTAATTGAGGAGAAATTTGGGAGTTGGAAATCTACCTCTGCGCCAGCACAGCCAAAGGTGCCAGACGCATCCCAGGCTCAGTTAGGGGGTATATTTTTTGTGGATCAACCTCAACTGACCCAAAGTAATATTCAAATGGGACATATTGGGGGCAAACTCAATAGCCCTGACTACGCCGCCCTTTCTGTGTTAAATGAGGTGATGAATGGATTTGGGGGCAGACTATTTAACGAAGTGCGATCGCGTCAAGGTCTAGCTTACTCGGTCTACGGGGTTTGGAGTGTTCGCTATGACTATCCGGGTTTGTTTATTGCTGGGGGACAAACTCGCTCTGAAACCACGGTACCCTTTATTAAATCTTAAGGATATTTTGGTTTCAATTTGTATATAGATGGTGCGTTACATTTCACCGCGAAGCACCCTACAAGAGCGATTGGCCTACGGCCACGCTACGCGTAGGCACTGACGGCTGACCGCTGACCGCTGTTCGCGCAGCGTGCGCGTAGCGCATATGCTTACTTTGTGCCATAGCCTGAGTATTGCCGCATAGAAGGTGGCTGAAACCCAATAACAATATCATTTTTGGGAACGTTCATATTAACCATATCTTGACCAATATCCCATTCAGTATTGTTATTCTGAATCCAGATCTTGCCATTTTTTATCTCTAAATGAACTGAACAGCCATAAACTCTTTCTTTCTTGTCCCAGCCGATGGCCATTACTTGATAATGGTCGTTTTCCGTATCAAAAATGCTATGAATTTCAATGTCACCATGAGAGGGTTTGTAACTGGCATATTGACTGAGTAGTTGCTTGATTATGCTGCGATAAGTTTGAAGCTTTTCTAGCTTTTCCATGATACAATTACCTCATTATCAATGTCATAACTTATAGCAAGTATTATACCCATGAGGTACAAATCTCTGGGTTTTAGGGAGCAGGGACTTCGGAGCAGGGAATAGGGAATAGGGAATAGGGAATAGGGAATAGGGAATAGGGAATAGGGAATAGGGAAGAGAAAAAAAATAATGTGTACCTCAAAGGTATGAGAAACGCTATAATAGTTTAAGTTGGTACTATTGAATAACAATTTGAGGGAATTCTTTCTGAAAAAACCTTTGGTAGGTGGTATCGGGAATCGCCAGAAATAATTGTCGTTCTGGATCTTTTACCTTTAAGGCTACTCGATAGTTAATGAATTGACCAATGGCAAGGTGGAAGTCTGTAATAGAGGAGGGATTAATAAAACTTTTGATTTCCACTGCAATCCGCTGACCATTTCTTTCTGCCGCTATTAGTTTTTCGGCACCCAGATCAATAAAAAATTCTACTCCGCCGACTTTCAAAAAAAACGGATCATCGGTAATTTGCCAACCATCTTTAATTAAGGCATTTTTAACAACATCATGAAATAAGTCTTTTGCCATTACTCTTGCTCCCTTGCATCACAAAACCTGTGGTATTTAAAGTGTTGGCGGAGGTGACGAATGAAGTAGGGGGTAAAGCGAGCATTCCTTAGGGTAGGGTCGGCAAATTCTGAGAGCTTGGCAATTTCATCATCAATCATGTCCATTTGCCCACCCTACTTTATCTGATAATTCTTCACGAAGAATACGACGTAGATCCCCTTGGGTCAGAGGTTGCTCATTTGGCAGTAGGAGATGTTTTTTTAAAGCTTCATTTATTAGAGTCTGATAACCAATTCCAGCCGTTTCGGCCTGTTCTCGAAATAGGGCAAGAATTTCATCATCGAGATAAATAGTAATGCGTGTTTTTCCTAAGATAGGAATTACGGCTCCTCGTTTTCCTTTAGAAAAATCATATTCCTTTCTCATAAGCTTTTGTCTCCTGTTTTGTGGCGCGACGAGCANATATAATGGGATGCCATCTCCTCAACAGAAGTTAAGGGTTGCTGTTGCCCATCTAAACCAAGAGATTGTAAACCATATACTGGATAATCTTGAGCTAAATGACGAGCTAACTCTGCATAACACAGGAGATTGCCACCAACCGGGTGAATACAGAATAATGGAGGTTGGTTTCCACTGGTTTTAATGCCCACTAAGATGGGGTTTTGTGTATTTACTGAAGAACCCAGAAGGCTGGCTAGTTGTTCAATGGTGGGACTTTGGAAAAGGGTTGCTAAAGGTAAATTGATTTGGAATTGTTGTTTAATGTTTGACATCAGACGGACAGCATTAAGGGAATGACCGCCCAGTTCAAAGAAGTTATCTTGTACTCCGACAGAGGTGAGATTCAAAACTTCTGACCAGATTTGAGTCAGTTGAAGTTCTATGGTTGTACGTGGTGCGACGTATTCCTCAACTCTGCTGAAAACCCCATCAGGTGCGGGTAGTGATTTGCGGTCTACTTTGCCATTTGGTGTTAACGGTAGAGTCTCCAAAATCACTAAGGCACTGGGCACCATGTATTCTGGTAATTTCGTTTTGAGGAAGCTAGATAATTGTGAAACCAGATGGCGATTCGATTCTTGCTTTAAGGGATTGTTGGCATAAGCACTCCAGGCTTTGATTGGAACAGTTGCTTCCAAGTTTGGAATTACCCTTTGGGAGTCACAGGCCGATTCATTACGTATAAAGATGGCATCATAGCAACCATTGCCGCCAGTACCAGACCAAGTAATATGTACCGAATAAGGTAATTCATCCTTCAAATTCCATAAATTGTCCGGCTCTACCCCTATGTGTTTTTTCTCCTGCAAAATCTTACGCAATTGACCTACAGTTTCGAGTTTCCTGAAGTCATCAAGCTCTTGAACAAGTGTGACTTCTTCTTGCAAACGAGCATTAGGGATGTGCTTAATACCAACCACCTCTGGCTTCTTATCTAGTAAAATTCGTTTGATAGCTGATAAGTTTAAACCCTCTTGATCATAGTCAAGCCATTCGGGGGTGACTGTGGCACATACTTCCTGGCCAACATGAAGAATTACATCGTAACGGAACTTAGTTAGCTCATTCTGATAATCCCCAGGTTTCAACTGGATTTGAACTTGTTTTATTTCTGGGATATATTCCCTTAAAGCTAGAAAGAAGGCTGGGTCGATCACCAATTCTTCTTCTTGCTTAACAGCTGTTTTTACCTGCTGCCTCAATTTGTCTATGGTTAATGAATCTGAGGCGCGATCAAACTTAGTTGCGGTATGAAACGTTTCTAATAATGGCAAGCTGCGAACATCACCGACAAATAGGAAACCTCCTTTCGTTAAACTATTTACTGCACCTTTCAAAACTTCTATCAGGTAATCGATGCTTGGAAAATACTGCACAACTGAGTTAAGGATAACAGCATCGAATCGGCCTTTTTCAATGCCTGTAAAATCATCAGCCAGTTTTTGGCTTAGGCTTACATGTGAATAGCTATCTTCCAACGGCTGGATTTGCTGCTGAACATAATCTAAAGCTACCTTACTAAAATCGGTACCATGGTAACTCAAACAATGAGGAGCAATCTGGAACAGCAACATGCCTGTGCCACAACCGATCTCCAACACATGTTTGGGTTGCCAAAAGATAATTTTTTCAACAGTGGAATCTACCCATTGACGCATTTGCTCCTTAGGGATTTGGTTACCTGTATAGCTGCTTTTCCAACCTAGAGTGTTGTAACTGGTTTGTTGAATTTCTACTGCGTCACTGTAGATATTATTATATATTCCTTGCCATTGCTCAATCTGTGATGATTGTAATGGATTTTCGACAATGGATTGATTGTTTTGCTCACAAACTACATAAGCAACTAAGCGTTTGTTACCAGGAATATCTTCTCGGGCAATGACTGCAGCTTGTTGGATGTGGGGGTGGGTGGACAGGACTGCTTCGATTTCTCCGAGTTCAATACGGAAGCCTCGAATTTTGACTTGGTTATCGATCCGACCGAGAAATTCAATGTTACCGTCTGGTAGGTATCTCGCCAGGTCTCCTGTTTTGTAGAGTCGTTCTGTTTTGGAACTACAGAAGGGGTTGGTAATGAATTTTTCTTTCGTTAGTTCTGGGCGATTGAGGTATCCTCGGGCTAGTCCATTACCTCCTATGTATAATTCTCCAGGTACTCCTATGGGTACTGGTTGGAGATGGCCATCTAGGATGTAGATTTTAGTATTATTAATGGCTTTTCCAATAGGAACAAAATAACCACTAAAATTATGATCTAATTGAGCTAATGTAGACCAAATAGTTGCTTCTGTCGGACCATATAAATTCCATAAATGTTGGCTATTTTTAATTAATTCACCTGCAACCGTTTTATCTAATGCTTCTCCACCACATAGAATTTTTAATTGTTTGTTTCCTTTCCATCCTGCAGTTAACAATAATCTCCAAGTTGCCGGAGTGGCTTGCATTGTAGTTACTTGGTAGTTGTCTAGACTTTGTGCTAAAAGCATTCCATCTGTGGCAATTTCTCGGCTTATAACAACTAAGCGTGCACCGGTAATTAAGGGAAGATATAATTCTAATCCAGCAATATCAAAAGATAAGGTAGTAACTGATAGAAAAATATCCGTTGATTCTAATCCTGGTTTTTGCTGCATTGATTCAATAAAGTTCACCAATGCTTTGTGGTTAATTTGTACACCCTTTGGTTTACCAGTAGAACCAGAAGTATAAATCACATAAGCCAAATTATCCGAGTCAACCCCAACTTCAAGATTATCTTGACTATATTCCTCAATTGCTCCCCATTCACTATCCAAATAAACCATCTGTGTGTTATGTGAGGGCAAAGATTCTACTAGAGACTGTTGAGTCAACAATACTTCCACACCTGAATCTTCTAACATATAACTCAGTCGTTCTGAGGGATAATTAGGATCCAGGGGTACATAAGCACCACCAGCCTTGAGTATCCCCAACAGTCCTACCACCATCTGTACAGAACGTTCAACACAAATACCTACCAGTACCTCTGGTCCTACTCCCATTGAAAGTAGGTGATGTGCTAGTTGGTTAGCCCTTTGATTTAATTGACGGTAGGTCAACTGTTCTTGCTCAAACACCACAGCTATAGCATCGGGTGTTTTTTCTACCTGCTCTTCCACTAACAGATGAATACATTTTTCTTTTGAGTATTCCGTTGCAGTATCATTCCACTCCACCAACAGTTGATGACGTTCCCCTTCACTCAACAAAGGTAACTCTCCCACAGAAAGTTGGGGATTGTCCACAATTGCTGACAACAAGTTCTGGAAATGAGTAGCCATCCGTTTAATAGTAGACCTATCAAACAAGTCCGTGTTGTACTCCCATGTCCCCACCAATCCCATCTCTGTTTCCGTCATTGACAGGGTCAAATCAAACTTAGAGGTAGTACTGTGTTGATTGAACTGACTCAAACTCAGACCTGGTAACTCTAATTTCCCCATCGGTGCATTCTGCAGCACAAACATCACCTGGAACAGGGGGGAATGACTCAAAGACCGTTGGGGTTGCAATGCGGATACTACCTGTTCAAACGGTACATCCTGATGTTCATAAGCTTTGAGTGTGGTGTCCCTGACTTGTGTAAGCAACTGAGAAAAACTGGGATTATCGTCAAAATGGGTTCTCAATACCAGGGTATTGACAAAGAAGCCAATTAGTGGATCTATGTCACGGCGATTGCGATTGGCTATAGGTGTACCAATTAAAATATCTTCTTGACCGCTGTAACGATATAGTAAAGTCCCAAACGCCGCTAACAGAGTCATAAATAAGGTAGTACCACTATCTCGAGACAGGGTTTGCAACTTCTGGGTTAATTCAGTATTTAAACTAAAAATTTCACTACTCCCCCGGTAACTCATTACATGGGGACGAGGATGGTCTGTGGGTAATTGTAATAATTTTGGAGCACCCTCTAATGCCTCTTTCCAATAATTGAGTTGCCTTTCTAGGATTTCCTGACTTAACCATTGTCTTTGCCAAAGGGCAAAGTCAGCATATTGAATTGCTAATTTGGGTAACCGGGATGGACTTCCTGCACAAAAGGCTTGATATAAACTTGATAGTTCTTCGATTAATATTCCGATTGACCAACCATCCGATACAATGTGGTGCATGGTCAGCACTAACACATACTCGGTGGTGTCTAGTTGCCATAATTTACACCGGATTAATGGTGCTACCTCTAAGTCAAAGGGAGTTGTTGCTTCACGTTGTACTTCTTGCTTTAAGATAGTCTCCCGTTCTGGTTCTGGGTATTGTTGTAGGTCCACCACATTGATGTTAATGGTGCTGTCGGAATCAATTACTTGTATTGGTTTGCCATTAATAGTGGAGAAACTTGTCCGTAGTACTTCGTGACGATTGATTATTTCTGATAAGGCTTGTTCTAGGGCTAACACATTTAGGTTACCGGTGATTTGTAAAGCACCGTGCTCAATATAAGGAGCTTTTGACCCTTCAAGTTTATCAATAAACCACAGTCGTTCTTGACTAAAAGATAGGGGTAATTTTTGGTCTATAGGAATAGCTTTAATTGGTGGGTAATTAGTATTATAACCTTGACCATTTTGTTGCAAAAAAACTATAATTTCTGCTTGACGTTCAGCTATTTGTTGGCGTAGCGCAGGGGTTATAGTTCCTTTATTAACACGACAAAGGAGTTTTTCACCGTTGGTTGAGATATTAATCCCCTGGTTGTGAAGCCAAGATATAAATTCAACTATATTTACCTGGTTGTTATTCATAATTAAATCTCTATTATTTCTTCATCTATTGCCAGATTATCTGGAACTTGTAATACTCTATGATCTACCTCTAGATACTCAGTTACATTCTTAAAGCCCATAAAAGCGCTAATCAACTCTAATCCAGAAGGGTATAACAGTAAAGCTCGTTCTCCTTGCCATTGCTGGAGATGGGATGCGTTCGCGAAGCGGTTCCAAAGGAACATCGCTCTGGCTTGTCTATCTAATTCCCCATAGGTAAGACTCCCTGAGGGGGTTTCTCCGTTTTCCAGAAAGATATAGGCAAGCTGATTAGGCATAGCTTGCGCTCTGTTGCCTAATAAATC
The DNA here is from genome assembly GCF_010672005.1 of Moorena sp. SIO4A5. Taxonomy (NCBI): domain Bacteria; kingdom Bacillati; phylum Cyanobacteriota; class Cyanophyceae; order Coleofasciculales; family Coleofasciculaceae; genus Moorena; species Moorena sp. SIO4A5. The sequence goes on from NZ_JAAHHZ010000016.1 coordinate 16,981, forward strand.
AACTAAACTCAAGAATTTAGACTCCCCATTGGGGAAATAATTTACACAACTCGGCACTCTGCTACTCCTAATACAAGCAGTTCAAAAAAGTCAGATACCAATCATTTTTTAATCAAGTTGTCAGTCCACAGTCAAGCCAAAGAACTAGTTGAATTCCTTAACTTACTCACGGCTCTTAACTAGCCTGAGTTTGTGCTCGAGCCAGGTGCTTATTAGGTCAGGGTATTCCCACCTTACTAAGCGCGATAAGTGAGTGATTGTGCTTTGAAAGTGAGAGCCTCGATCAGGGTTATATAGTAAGACCACACGATCAGGCAAGTTAATCGACCAATAATGCTTTCAGCGATCAGGCGGTTGGGTGGCAAATCCCTAGTTTTCGTGTTCTGCGATCGCTCTGATTGCCAAGTTGTGGTAAAACCATAGTTATTATACTATATATCTCTGGGATTTTGTAAAGTTTTGAAACAAAACTTTACAAAATCCCGCCCATTTTTCCGATATTTATAGGGCTCTTCCGGACTTAACTATGCCGTCATGTTAGTTAAAACAACGAAGGATTGGTAAGACTGGGAGGAGCATCTGATGATACTAGAAAAACTCCATTCCTCAGGTAACTATGATGGGGTTAAATACCAGGTAGTTTTTCGATTAGTTGATGCCGCCGATTATGGCATTTTTTAATCCTGGTAACGGATGTTAATTGTTGGGATCAGATAATATTTAATTATCCAATAATATTTCCCGAAAAAACAACAATCGATAGCTTGCCAATTGCATTCAATTAAAAGCAAAAAAAATAGCCGTAGAAATAATATCCACGGCTATTTCAGTGCTGCAAACGCAATTGTCTTGTCTATCAGTTTCCGAATCAATCCGGATGTAATCCTACCGGACCAGACCGGGGGGGAAACCCCCCCAGAAATTTAACCTATTAACCCCAAGTCGAATACTTGGTTGCAAAACTAATTACTTCCCCAGGAATTCCCGTCGGCTGCAAAGGGCTCCAGTCGGAAACATCTGCATACCCCAGTGCATAAAGGCCGTAAATAGTATTGGTTACTGCTTCAGGAGAGCCCTTAATGTACTTAATACGTTGTTTTTTTGGGTTATTGTCTTGATTCGGAATAAATTCTGTAGACATGACTAAAAAAATTAATTACGTTTATATTAATTATTGTAATTATTATAGATTTTTTTAAAGGGTTTTGATAAATAAATTTTTTTTGGTAATGTAATTTGAGAATGAATTTCAAAAAATCCTTCCCGTAGCGTGACATGCAGGTCAATCGCGTAGCGGTTCTTTCAGACCATCGCTAAATTTAGGCGTTCGCGTAGCGTGACATGCAGGTCAATCGCGTAGCGGTTCTTTCAGAGCATTGCTGTTGAAAAATCGGCTAATTAAAAGAGCTTGCGGAGGCACGCTATTACCGTCAATCTAATAACAAATGGAATAGGAAACAGGGTGCATCTCTGGCTAAATCTTTGAGAATATACTGAGGGGGGCAACAAGTCGCCCCCCCAGGTCTTACAATGATTAAATTCAAGACTTTTCTAAGATATAAATAGCTCTTGGAGATGAAGGAAGCAATTCATCACGCTGATAGTTACCATATTCTGCTACCAGTCGAAAGCCAGTCAAATGAGCTTGTAAGCGGATTTCATTGGGTAGGACAATTCCTGTTTTTCTAGGATGACTAAAGTGAAAACAACTCTCCTTTGATGAGACCAAATATTGCAGTATTGTCATCTGATACATTCCGATCGGGTCGTAGCTTCGATCCTCAGTCATTTTTACAAGGTTTCCATCAGGTAACTGACGGCTACGGGTAATCGTTCGACGATATCCCCCTTGCAGATAATAACCAGGATTATCAGTAATAATTAAAAGACGTGCTCCAGGTTTCAAATGTGTTGAGATACATTGAAATGCGCGGTAGCGATCCTCTACTTCTGATATCTCACCCAAAACTTCCCCTGATAAGAAAGCAATATCAAATTGCCGTTTCAGTTCAAAACGACGGATATCCCCATGAATCAGTTCAAGCTGTCCTTTTTTTAACCAGTCACTGAGCTTAACTCGTGCCTGATTGAGCATTCCTGCATCAATTTCAATCCCTGTGACTTGAGCTCCTTTTTCCAGCAGGTTAATGCTGAACCGTCCCGAACCGGAAGCTAATTCTAAAACCTCCATACCAGGAGAAATATAAGAGAGGACAAACGCCTTGTATTCTTCTGGTAAACAATGAAGTGACAGCTTAATTTTATTTTAATTTTTAAGTTAACATAATTTAATCTAACTTTTCACCATTCCTTTTACTTTAAAATGTGCATTTTGTCAAGAAATCTAATAATATAAATAACTGAATAAGTATAATGATAATTGTAATTAAAAAAAATCACTATTAGGTATACAGGATTTTTTCCCAGCTTTGAAGCTCCAAAGCTCAGAAGCTCAGAAGCTCCGAAGCTACCTAAAACCCAGAACTTTGTACCTTACCGAATTAAAAACCCCTTTACTACACATATATCAATTTTTGTCAAGTATCTTGGCAAGGAAACTTGTTTTGTTAAGTTTTACAAAATCTTTCCCCTTGAAATCGCGATTATTTGAACATCATGTGATAATTAAACCTGGGTAAAGAAATGGTAAACAAAAAGTAAAGAGAAGATAAAGAGTTACCTCATGACCGAAATTAATCAAGAAAGTCTAGATCAGGTAATAATCTCAAAAACTGGTAATGACTGGTGTGGCGCTAGTACAGAAATGTCCTTGCCCCAAGGCATCAAAAAAAAATCGGTCTTAGATAAGGAAATACTAGATTCACCAACTACACTCGACAGCCAGGCTCTTCGCCAAATTGATCAGGAATACCTCTGTTGGGGGGATACGGTTCACTATCAAGAGCGACCAATCATTGTAACTGGTTGTAAGGGGGGATTGGTTTTCGACGATGAAGGCAAATCCTATATCGATACGGGAATGTGGCACTCAAGTTGTAACTTTGGGTATCGCAATCCAGAGATTGAATCAGAGGTTACTAAACAACTCCATACATTACCTCAAGCCAATGGCGACTTTCTACATCGTGAAAAATTATTAATCGCGAAACAAGTAGTAGATGCGATGTATGAAAGAACCGGTGTCAAAGGCCGAGTATCTTTTAATGTGGGCGGCGCACTTGTGGTGGAAGATGCCCTAAAGATTATTCGTAAAAACACCCGCAAGAATAAAGTAGCTGTGATGATGGGTGGTTATCATGGTCGCTCTCTTGGTACTCTCAACCTTTCGAGTAGTCATCGATATCGACAGTATTTTAATGAGTTCTCAGAACGGGCAGTTATGTTGCCGTTTGCTAACTGCGCTCAGTGTTTCTATGAAAAGGAACGAGAAACCTGTGACTTATACTGCGAGCGCATGATTCGCAAGGCATTCTCCAACGAATTTTATGGCATCGCAAGTGAAACTAGTTCAGAAGTGGGTGCCATAGTTGTAGAACCTTGTCAAGGACGAGGCTACACCATCCCACCCAGGGATTTCTTTAAAGGGTTTATCAGTGAGTTACGACAAAAGCACGGACTTCTTGTCTTTGATGACGAAATTCAAGTTGGGATGTACCGTACTGGTAAATTATTTGCCTTCGAACATTTTGGGTTTGTGCCAGACATTATTACGTTGAGCAAATCCTTCACCAATGGTTTGAGTCCAGTTAGCTTAGTCTGGGCGCGAGAAGACCTAGTAGCACCAGACTTTTTCACTCCTGGACACGCCCACAGCAATTTTGCTAACCATCCTCTCGGAACTGCTGCTGCTTTAGCAACATGGCGTTATATGCTGGCACAAGACTACGAAAGATCAGTACCAGCAAAAGGTTTGTACTTTTTGACCAAACTAAAAGAACTCCAAGCCCGTCATTCCTGTGTCTATAGCGTAGATGGACTCGGACTTATACTTAACATGGTTTTTGCTGATGAAAAGGGTATACCTTACAAAGGGTCTGCCAAACTAGCAGCAAGCATTGCTCAGGATAATGATTTTATTTGGAAAGACCAGAGTTGGCGCATGATTCTCCAAACCGGAGGATACGACCTGAACGTTTTGAAATTTGCTCCTTATCTTGATATCAGCTACGAAGAAATTGATTGCACTATTGGTGTTTTAGATCAAGTCCTACAAAAGCTTGATATCCTATTATGTCCAACCGCTGAAACCGCAGGAGCTATTTGATGAGAGCAGCAGTTTTATCCAAAGCCAATCAAGTAGAAATTCGCGAGTTTCCTGAGCCTAGCAAAACTCAAGATAATGAAGTAATTGCTAAGGTGGAATTTGTGGGAGTCTGTAAAACAGACCAGCAACTAACCGCAGCAGGCTTAGATAAAGATTGTATTCTTGGTCATGAAGTAGTCTGTAGCCTGCCTAATCAAAAAGGTCATTTTGCCCTCAATAATGAGATTTCCTGTGGAAAATGTAGTTATTGTTTAGAGGGATTAACTAGTCATTGCATCAATCTCCAAGAACTTGGAGTAAATGAACATGGAGGATATGCTGATCAAATTTGTGCTCCTATAAATTCCCTACATCCTTTTGAATTATCCAATCCAGCTTTAGGGGTGCTGATTGAGCCTTTAAGTTGTGCAGTAAGGGGAGTAAAACGGATTTTAGCTGGTGTTAATTTATTAGCTACTTCACACCCTAAAGTCCTGGTGATTGGGGGAGGTATTTCAGGTACTCTAATTACCTACCTCCTAAATCATTCCCCCAATTTTAAGGGAGAGATTAAAGTCTATGATATCACCAAAGAGCCGCTCCCTTGGCTAAACAGATTGGGAATTGAACGGATCCAAGTTCCAGAACCAAACCAGGCACACGTGGTGGTGGAATGTTCCGGTTCACCAGGGGGTCTGGCTACAGCACTGGATCTTGTTCGTAAAGGCGGTTTAGTCTGTATCTATGGTGTTCCTAAACCAGGGATTTCTTTACCGATTTCTCCCCATGAGTTATTTATGCGAGAGATAGCGGTAGTGACGTCTTTTGCTGGCGCTACAGACGAAACCATTGCGGCTGCGATCGCATCCATCAAGGGCGACGAGGCGTTCTTTGAACAACTGTTGGGTCGGTTTATCCCTCTTGAGAAGCTTCCTATAGAATTGACTAATTGGAGTCCACAGCCTGGAACCCGAACTGTTGTAGATCTCGACGCTTGAGGAAGATTCTGATGCAGGATGTAGCTGTGATCTTTGATATGGATGGTTTACTAATTGATAGTGAGCCGTTTTGGTCTAAGGTAGAAATCGAAGTCTTCAATGACCTTGGCATTCCCATGAACGAGAGTATGTCTTCTCAAACAATGGGTTTGCGAAACGATGAGGTGGTCAAGTATTGGTATGCTCGATTTCCTTGGACTGGTATGAGCCAAGCTGAGGTATGTCGAAGAATGATCGCTCGGATGAGTGAGCTATTGATGACCATGGGACAACCGATGCCAGGTGCAATTGAAGCCGTAAAGTTGTGTCGGGAATTAAACTTACCCCTAGCCCTAGCAACTTCATCTCCCATGGGTCTAATTGATACAGTACTCAAACGGCTCGATTTAAAGGATGCCTTTGATGTGATTACATCAGCAGAAGCGGAGGAATTTGGTAAACCCCATCCAGCAGTATATCTCACCGCTAGCCGTCGTCTGGGTATAGAACCAACAAAGTGTGTTGCCTTAGAGGATTCGGTTCGTGGCGTGATTAGTGCCAAAGCTGCCAGCATGGCATGTATTGCAGTTCCACCACCAGAAAATCTAGAGGATGAACGTTTTGCGATCGCAGATGTCACCCTTAAATCACTAGAACAAATCACGGAGCCTTGGCTGAAAACGTTTTTAGCTGACCGGTAAAAGAAGTTAGTTGCGTAGGGTGCGTTAGGGGGGTTCTAATTTTCTCGGTAGCCAGAGTTAGGTTGCTGCCCCTAACGCACCACAGTTGCGTAGGGTGCGTTAGGGCGGCCCTAATTTTCTCGGTAGCCAGAGTTAGGTTGCTGCCCGTAACGCACCACAGGGTCAAACAGCTTTAATGAGATCCACCCACATTGACACTCCCCGCCGAAGGAAGAACGGGGATTCTTGGATCTACGACTCGTCTTGCTAAACCAGGCCGGAACCAGGAAAAGTAGAGGACAAATCTCCCCAAGCGTGATTGATCATAGATCTAGGTTTCGGTGTGCCCCACCGTACCTTTTTTATTTTTATTTTGGGACAGATACTTTTTTATCTAAGTTTTTCATAGACGTTGTAGTCGTTAGACCAAATTACGCAATACGTATCTCATACATATTTTTTACGTTGTCTACTTATGATTAGATAGTACCTATCTGACATGCAAGTTTATTGCTTATGCTTTTATTCTATCACATCGGCTGGAAAAGCCGTCCGTTGTTCGCGTTCGCCTTTGGCGTGGCCTATGGCCAAGTTACCGTAAGACAGGGTCGCCTTGATGGTTGGCAGGCTATGCATATAAGGGTTAAAACTTTCTTTGCCGATTTTGGCGACCCTGTCTAAGGTTTCTATCCAGCGAAGGACGGGGCTAATGACCCAAACTTTTTGGTAAACAACATTGGAGCAAGAGATTATGACAACCATGCAGGCTGCGGTCTGGTATGGTCCAGGACGTGAGAACTTTCGCTTAGAAAAAATAGACCGACCTGAACCTAGCCCAGGGGAAGTTTTGATACAGGTTCAGAAGTGTTTCTTTTGTGCGATGCACGCACGGGCGGTATTAGTGGGACACGCCAAACATAATCCTCCAGTCATTTTTGGTAGGATGCTGGCGGGAGATGTTGTTGCTGTAGGGGAGGGTGTTACCAAAGTCAAACCAGGGATGCGCGTTACCGTCAACCCAGAAAAACCCTGTGGAGAGTGTTTTTACTGTCAGCGAGGAGCATTAGGCCATTGCCTCAACCCAACTAAGTTACAACCCGGTGGCATGGCTGAATTTGTATGCGTTCCGGCTTCCCTGGCTAGCGGAATCGTTGAGCTGCCCTCATCAATTCCCTACGAGTTTGCTGCCTTTACAGAAACACTAGCCTGTATCCTTCAGGGTATTGACTTATCTAATATTGGTTTGTCCGATTGTGTGGTAGTTATTGGTGATGGCGGTGTCGGACTGAGCTTCCTTCAGCTAGCGCGCTTGAGAGGTGCTACCAAAATTATTCTAGCTGGCAAACATGATGATTCTCTGGAACAGGCATCAGCCTTGGGTGCTGATCGTACCGTTAATGTTACCCGAGAGTCTCTCAAAGACATAGTTATGGCCCAAACCGACGGTTATGGTGCTGATGTCGTTATTGAAGCCGTTGGCTCTGGGGAAACCTATGAACAGGCATTAACCCTGCTCAGGTGTGGCGGTACCGCAGTTGGGTTTGGTGGAACACCCCCGGGAACTGAGTTTCCGGGCAATCCTAATTTAATTCATTATCGTTCCCTCAAGATTTATGGTAGCTATCGATATACTCCAGAGCATTTTCGTCAGGCCATAGAACTAATTTGCACAAAGAAGATTGATCTACAACCGATTATTACCAATACTGTTCCCTTTTCAAAATTAACAACAGAAGCAGTTGATATTCACAATCAACCGCATTGCCGAGCCTTAGTAATTGATTTTGCAGAGGTTGATTAAGGTAAGCTATCAGCGAACAGCGATTAGCGCTACGCGCACGCTACTTGAGGTGCTATCAGCTATCAGCTATCAGCGTCAAAGTCTGTGCCACGAGTCATGGATTTTTCCCAGACTTTCAATTCTCATTACTCTGGAACTATTAAATTCTATCGTTCTAGATTTATTTTAAGCACCTCAAGTAGCGTGAGCTAAAAGCTGACGGCTGACGGCACCTCAAGTAGCGTGAGCCTTTGGCTCACGGCTGAATGCTTACTGATTAAGGTATAATTAACTTAAAACGTTGATAGCATTTTTTTATTTGTAATTTTGAATTACTTATGATATTAGCAGGTGACTTAGGCGGAACAAATTGCCGATTAGCAGTATTTGACGAGAACCTCTCTATAGTCCAAAAAAGCACTTATAAGTGTAAAGACTATCATAGTTTTGAAGATATGGTTGGGGCTTTCGTTAAAAGCTGTGAGCATCCCATTAAAATTGCTTGTTTCGGCTTACCTGGTCCAATCCAGGAAGGTGTGTGTAAATTGACTAATTTACCCTGGGATAAAGTAGAAGCCGCTAAATTAGTTTCAGTTACCGGTGTTCCGGTTAGCTTGCTCAACGATGTAGAAGCCAATGCTTATGGCATAGAAACCCTAAAGGATGATGACTTAGTTACTCTTAATGTCGGCACTAAAATACCAGGGGGAAATCGAGCAGTAGTATCACCTGGTACTGGCTTGGGAGAAGCAGCAAGCATTGAGGTGGAAGGTCGAGTTCATGCGATCGCATCTGAAGGTGGGAGTACTGACTTTGGTCCTTTAGATGAGCTTCAAGTGGGACTGATGCGTTATGTTCAGCAAGAATACAAACGGGTTAGCTACGAGATTCTTCTAGGAGGTCCTGGCTTGGTTCGTATGTATAATTATTTGCGGGATAGCGGTCATGGCAACACCCCTGAATGGTTAGCAGAAGAAATGAGCAAAGGAGAGCCAGCCGCAGCAATTAGTAATGCAGCTCTGGCCAATAAATGTCCCCTTTGTGTGCAAGCTTTAGAGATGTTTGTCTCAATTTTGGCATCTGAAGCCGGAAATGCTGCTCTTAAGTTTTTCGCAACTGGGGGTGTTTATCTTGGTGGAGGGATTCCCCCTCGCATTCTGGATAAGCTGCATGAACCTCTGTTTATGGAACATTTTATTAATAAGGATAAGATGGTTGATTTGCTGAAGTCTATTCCTATCTATGTGATTCTTAATGACCAGGCCGCTTTGCAGGGTGCTGCTTGGTATGCTCATAGAAGTCTATCTTCAACATAACTAATCTTTATTTATTAGTATGTAAGTATGTTATAGCAGTTTTCACTGGATTGAGAACTGCTATACCAATTACCAATTACCGACTAATATCATGTCAGGATATAGCAATTATCATAGCTATGAGGTACAAAGTTCTGGGTTTTTAGGGAACAGGGAACAGGGAATAGGGAATAGGGAATAGGGAATAGGGAATAGGGAATAGGGAATAGGGAATAGGGAATAGCGAACAGCAATGCGCTGCATCAATACAGGGAATCAACCTAAAAGAAGACTGTACCTCATAACTGCGATAAACGCTATAATTACCCTTAATAAAAATCTCCCCCATCTCCCCATCTCCCCACCTCCCCATCTCCCCATCTCCCCACCTCCCCATCTCCCCATCTCCCCATCTCCCCATCTCCCCTTAATTATGGGTATTCAACCAGACTTGATATAACTAGTTGTAGCATCCATAACGGAAAATGGTCTTAGGTGTTTTGTTCCTTAATAGTTGGCTTATCAGCACCTTTGCCAGTTTTTGCTAGATAAATCCCCTCCATAATCACAGCAAAACCTAGTAAGTTAAGAATACTTAAGCTTTCTGAAAATAGAATCCAGGCCAGAATAGCAGCAACTACTGGATCGAGAAGCAGGACTAAGGAAACAAAGCCTGAAGAAAAGTGCTTGAGGCTGTATACTACTAAACCATGTCCCACAGCTTCGCAGACAACAGCTAGGGAAATCACTGCTAACCATCCTGACCAAGATATCGGGAAAATTTGATCGCTGAATATCAGAACCACTGGGATCATAAACAGTGTTCCCAAAGCACAGCGCCAAATCAGTATTCCTTCTACAGAAAACTTGGTTCGCAGTTGTTCTAATAGTAAAAAGTTTACTGCATAAAATACAGAAGATGCTAAGGCCGCAGTATCACCGATAAAATTATTGGACGATTTTAGAAAATCCTCTATTTGTAGAGTAGTTGCCCCTAACAAGGCAAGTGCCAGACCAATGAGGAATCTACGGTCAAAACGCTGCTTAAATAATAACCATCCTCCTAGAGTAGCGAAAAATGGTGTTAAAGCTCCTAGTACATTGCCATTAGCAACGCTAGTCTTAGTTAAGGACCAAGTCCATAGAAATCGACCACCCAGATGAGATATCGCTACGCCTACCAAAAGTAGGATATCGACAATTTTATAACCTGACTGTGGTTCAGAGTTCTGGTTCGATGTTTGAGTGCGTACTTGGTTTATTCCATTCCACAAACCAAAGACTAGAGTAGCTATCCAAAGACGATTGAATACTGTGGCATTAGCACTTATTTCTTGAAGAGAAAACCTGATTAATATGGCTGTTATAGATAAAGCAAGTAAGGCAATTACCAATAATATTATTGGTAGTAATTCTGATGTTTGCTCTCTATTGTCTTCTGTTACTATCGCTTTCATGGTTTGGTGTTCGCTCCTGACTCAAAATACCGTAATTTTTAAGTATTTAGCTATCCTATGACAGCTAATATAAGGCAATCATTGGGTTGAACAACCTAGGATAGTATAGACGACGTGATATATAACGTCTATACAGTTTTTTTATCGTGGTTGATTCTGATGTTACTTGGTTCTTTTTGGTCTGTTATCTTACACTCATCATGAATAGCTGATTAGCTGATAGCTTAGTCTAGTTTAGCTAAGCTATAACCTACTATTCTGCTCCAAATAAATAATAGTCTAATCATAAAGTATCCTGCTCACCAAATCAAATGGAATCAGTATCAAATTTTTATATCACGTCTGGAGGATTAGTGATGATTAACAATATCGTAATTTTTATTATGGACAATTAAACGGATTTGATCTAATATCCTGTCCGATAGTATTGGCAATGTATCCCAGGGTTTGGCTTACTATTATTGCGATATTGCGTTCGCGAAGCGTCGGGCTTTGCCCGAATCGCATTATTATTGGGTTCTCCTAACGGCTCCGAAGGATAATTCCGTAGCGGCGACCGAGCGGGCATCCCATTTCGCCTACTACTTGGCATACTACATTGATACAACAGAAGGAAACACCAGCCTTTTAGCCTAATCACTGAGTGCGATATTTGCTAAAATATACAGGATATGGTATAATTTTGGATTATCAGTAACTACGCACGTAATTTGGGCTCATTTCCCATTTCCTTGTCTACCATTAAAGTGGCAACTGATCCAAAAAATCCCCGAATAGTCCACTGCTAATGCCACTACAGCGATGACCAATACCATCCAATGCACCTTAACTGGAAACATCGAGTCAGTAGCTCAGGTAAACTATCTCCTCAGTCAGGATGGCCTTCGATTCAAAATCAAAACCTTGCCCACTGATGATATTCCTACTGGAATCCATTCCTGGCAAGTCGCCCCCAATACTAGCTCAGATGGTGTAATAGGCTCTCTCTACCTAGAAGCCATGACTGAGACAGTCCAGGAAGAGCAATGGTTAATCGCTGGCAGAGTAGTGCAGTTAGGAAAACGAGGACAGTTTGTACAACTAAAAGTTTCCAGACCAGGACAGAAAACCCTGAAGATCAGTGTCTTAGGCTCTAGCAAGCACATGAAAATTGGGGAACTGTGGGAAGTAGTTGCTAAGCGCCAACGGGATACCCTGATTTTACATCGAGCTTTACCCCAAGGAGAGCACAATTCCAATAGCCGCCCAGCTTCGAAGAAAAACCGTAGCCACAAACCGGTCGAGTCTAGGAAGTATAAACATGAGTCAACATTTCAACAAACCCAAACAACCTTGTTACAGCAGGCTCTGACCAGGCTATCAGATGACCATTATCCCTCCAAATCTACACTAGCTGCTCCCCCGACGGAAACCATTGATAGAGTCTTAGCCACGTTGAAACAGAAAACCGGTGTCAACGATTGGCAATTAGACTTGCCTAAACAGCGAGGTCGAACAAGATGGGAATGGGAAGCGTTCTCCCCTTCAACCCAGCAACAAGCACGAGTGAGTTTGAAGGGAAACTATATCCACTTATATTATTACCAGTTTCCGGATATCCCATCTGCAAGTGTTGATTCTCAATCCTATGATCGTTTAATTGTTACTCCTTTAGGAGCAGCTAGAAGCATTGGTGCCAGTTGTTTCCAAATTATGATTGGTCCGTATGAAGTAGTTTTAGACTGTGGCACTCGACCCAAAGGCTACGACCCTTTGCCCGCCTTGGACTATCTGGATAATCCTAACCTGCTCCTGATATCCCATAGCCATCAAGACCACCTTGGTGCTGTCCCCGTCTTTCACAGCCGCTACCCTGGTGCGCGGATGATTTCCACTCATGGCACCAGGGAAATTGCCCATGTCATGCTCAGGGATGGACTGAAGATACAGCAACTGAATGAAGACTCTCCAGAGTTATTTGATGAGGGCGATTTAGAACAAACCTTGTTTCAATTGGAAACTCAACCAGTAGGCAAAGACTTTGAGCCCTTACCGGGACTAATGGTAAGGTTCATCAATGCCGGGCATATCTTGGGTGCGGCTTGTATCTATCTGCGCTATAAGGATATGTCTTTACTCTACACCGGAGACTTCCACACTACCAATAGTCGCACCACTAACGGATTGAATTTAGCTGAGCTTCCTGAAGCGGATATTTTAATTACTGAGTCTACCTATGGTTCCTCTGTCCACCCCGCTAGAAGAAATCAAGAAACTGCATTGATGGAATCCATTGCTGAAGTAGTGCAAGCTGGGGGCAATGTCTTGATTCCCTCTTTTGCTTTGGGTAGAGCTCAGGAAATCCTGTTAGCGATCCGCACCTCCAAGCTATTTAATAAATTAACAGTTCCCATCTTTGTGGATGGATTGGTCAGAGCAGTCACAGAGGTATTTCGAGAAAACCTGGACTTATTGCCTATTCCAGTTCAAAACTTAGTCAAGATTAATGGCCAAGAACCATTCTTTGATAAAACCAGTACACCCCCGATTATTTCTATCGAACACTTTCGGGAACGTCCGATTGCGATCGCAAAACCCAGTGTAATTGTGGCCAGTTCAGGTATGCTCACCGGAGGACCTTCAGTCTATTATGCCTCAGTACTGCTAGAGCGAGAGAATGCTGCCATCTTTATTTCTGGCTACACTGATGAGGAATCCCCTGGCCGACTCCTGCAAAGTATCAAAACTGGGGACACTATTGAACTAGATGGGAAACCAATTACCGTCAAAGCTCAAATCCAACGGTTTAACCTCTCTGCCCATACCGATAAAGTAGGACTCGGACAAGTAATCAACAAGGTAAAGCCCAAGCACCTAGTCTTAATTCACGGAGAATTAGAAGCCTTACACCAAGTAGCCCGGTCTGGAGACAATCAGTCCTTGTTCTATATCCATATTCCTGCTGTGGGGGATAAAATTGAATTAGGAGTAGCACCGGAACAGCTTTCCCGACAGCAGCTTGCTAAAATTCAGCAACCCCAAGAGTTTGACGTGATGGTGGAGACCTTTGGTACCGATGCTTGGTTGCGAGTTCCCGAAGAGGTGGTGGAAAAAGACCCTCGATGGCAGACCTTGAGTATCAGCGGCATTATCAAAGCGCGATGGGATGGTGTGAATCTCAAGCTTGCTCCCATGCAACCGGAAATGATACTTCAGGAAGAAGAAATTGAAGCAGGGCTTAAGAGTGGAAAGGATTGCTGTGCCGTGTGTCAGTTTTTCAGTGGTAGATTTTGTGAATCTCCTGATAGTCCTTTGTTTGAGCGGAGAGTTGATCCCTTGGCAATCTGTGATCAATTTCAATCTAAAGTCCAGGATATGTCAACTCTTGACACTGACCTTCTGTTGGCAGAGGAAGTTGATTACTAGCAAGAGCGTTCCCCTGCAGCCGGACTTTAAGATCTTCGCGATCTTCGGGATTTTCCCGGTCTTACCCATTTCAACAAGGCGGCACCCAGATTCGAACTGGGGATAAAGGCTTTGCAGGCCCCTGCCTTACCACTTGGCTATGCCGCCACGCCACTAGTTTCTTATTATATCATACTATATCACTTTTCAATTTCTTTGAATATCTCAGCAATTGCCCATATTCAAAATCTTACCGCGTCCAGTGCATCCCCTTTAGCCGGTGCTTCCATGGTGAAGGAAGACGCAAAGAACGCTAATAAGTAGTTTTTTTACTGGTTTATTGTACCGTTGGGCATAGTTGCCTGATTGAGATTAGTGTTATCGAAATTAGCACCATTAATGACAGACCCTTCTAAGTCTGCCTTGGCCAGATCGGTACCATTGAGATTGGCACCAGTCAAGTTAGATCCTGTTAAATCTGTATTACTTAAATTGGCATCAGTCAGGTTAGCACCGCTTAAATCCGCATTCGCTAAATCTGCTCCAGCCAAATCGGCACCGGTGAGATTGGCATTGCTGAAGTTAGCCTGACTTAAATCAGCACGGCTGAAATTAGCACCAGTCAGGTTAGCATTAGTGAAATCTACTCCTGACAAGTCCACATTCGTACAATCTGCCCCACGGAGGTTAGCACCCCTGAGGTCTTTCTCGATCAGGGGTGTACACTTGTTAATATGCCCTGACCCTAGATTATCGTCAAACGCTGTGGATTGGTCTTCAGGTACACTTACCTCTGTTGGCCCTGCTTCTGGGAGTTGTATAGATTCCAATCGCTCCGGTGGTGGGACTGGTCTAGGTTCTACAAAATTAGCTAACCATCCTATACCCGCAAGAGCGAGTAAGACTGTACCCATACCAATCAACATCAGACCAGATCTATGACTATGATGTTTGGGGAGTACGGATTTAGAATGCGTTCGCTTTTTAATCTCAGCAAGGGCTTTTTCCATAAATTCTGGGGGAATTTGTGCCTCTTTACCTGCTTCAATCAACTCCTTGACAGAATAGCTTTGGTTGTGCTGAGCATAGAGTTGAGCCGCTAGGGCGAATACTTGGTGGGCTTGGTCTTCAGGGATACGGTCTTTTGGGAGTTTCATAGTTATTTGGAGCGTTGGGAAGCCAGTTAGAGCTGAGATAGTATCAGCGTCAGGCTGTCAAGCCTGTCAATTTCTAATCTAGCAAGCCAGACTTTTAAGTGTTAATGGTTGGTTAATCGAGCTTGCTTACCTCTCGGCTAAACTGATCACGGAAGTGAGGGTGATCTATCCCGCCAGTGAAGAAACTTACCTTAAAGTAACGCTGGGCCTATGGTTAATTAGCGTATGCTTTGGATTTATGCTTCTTTATCTTGCGAATACTTGGTAATATAATTGGATCTGTTCGCTCATTTCGCTCATAGTAACGTGGTCACCCTTCCTGTTCAACAAGAGCATCTGTTTAACCGCAGCCTCAACACCATCAAAGGTGTAAAACTACTGTTTGTCGAAGCAGAGCTGCTTTTCGATGTCTCTTGCCCTGATCTTGATGCCCTCAAGCAGCAACTGGAAAATCCCTTCTCGATCTTTGTCTGTGGAGAATTTAATGCCGGAAAATCCAGTGTCCTGAATCGCTTGAGTAATGACGAGCTAGCTGCTGTGGGCATACTTCCGACCACAAACTCGATTCAACCCTATTACCCAGATGGGTTTGATGGCATTGTCTTTATTGATAGCCCAGGCACAAACTCGATCATTGAACGTCACCAAGCACTGACAGAGGATTATCTACAGCATGCTGATATCATCCTGTTTGTCACTTCAGTGGAACGACCACTGACTAAATCAGAGCTAGACTTTCTCTCCTTAGTCAGTAAGATCTGGGTACGTAAAGTAATCGTTATTATTAATAAAGTGGATCTGATCACCCCACAAGAGAGTGAACAGATTATCTCACACGTTAAAGATGGACTTAGTGATGTCTTTACAGAAGTACCACCATTATTTACAGTATCAACACGCACTGGTAAAGACATCGACAGCCTACGAGATTTCTTACTAGAGTTTCTGGTAGAAGCTGAAAAAATACGGCTAAAACTTCAAGGTCCTCAGAACTCTCTGTTAGTTTACCTAGAGCAGTTAGAGAAAAAGAACTATCAGGCACGGGAGAAAGTTATTGCCGAAAAAACCATATTTGACCGATCCCTATTGCGAATCAATGAGCGCATTGAGCAATATGACCTGATTTTTGGTGTTTTTAGAGAAAAAATTCGTGACCTGTTTACCAATCTAATTCAACAATTACATAAGCTAATCCAGGATAATTTCGCCTTCATTAGCCTATTGAAAAAGCGTATTATTAGGGAAGACGATCTCCTGGAAGAAAAAGTAGCTAGGGCGATCAAGGAGGTAAAACTTGAGCAACAGATGGAGGATATTGTTAAGGAAGCAGCATCAACCCTTGTGAAATATCGAGAACAAATTATTCGCGAAGCTAGGGAAGATTTACAAGTAGCAGCAACCCTCTCAGAAGACTCATTTCAGGTTCCCGAACTTAATAGTGGTAAAATTGATACCACTGCTATCTCTGACAATCTTAAGGTAGCCTCAGAAAAGGGACTCAACAATTTTTTGACCTTGGGAACTGCCGCCGCAGCAACAGGAATTGGGGGACATGTAGTAGCCACCGCTGCACTATTTGATCTGTCAGCTTTTGTACTAGCTCTGATGTTGACCATGTTTAGCTTCAATGCAGTTCCTAAACAGCGTGATAAGGCAACCCAACAGCTTGATGAAACCTTGCGTGAGTTGCAGAATAACTATACCGATAAGCTAAAACAAGGTTTGCAGCAAGAATTGGTAAACAGCCTCAAGCAGTTCACTGATTCTCTGAAGCCGAGACTGGGGGAAATTGATCATAAACTCGCTGCCAGTCAATCCTTGGAGGATAATTTACAAAGTCTCCGGCAGGAGATTAACGATATTCTAAAGGAGGTAGAGCAGCTATAGCTGTCACGGCTGTTTCATCGAATGATTTTTAATATTCATAGTCGCAAGCTCACGGTATACCCTGATTCGGAACGAGTGTTTGTTCATCTATTTGGTTCACAACCAACAGCATTCTGGCTAGACAGCTCTCGTATAGAACCTGGTCTATCTCGTTTTTCTTTTATGGGAGATGGTACAGGACCAAACAGCCTGCTAGTGCAATACTCGATTACTGACCAAAAACTCACCATTAACTGCTCGGGCAAAACAACACATCGTCAAGAAAGTATCTTCTCCTATCTACACAGAGAAATTGAGCGCCGATACAACTGTTTAGAAGGACTTCCCTTTGACTTTAATTGTGGTTTTGTTGGCTACTTTGGTTACGAAATAAAAGCCGAATGTGGAGGAAAGCTCGTCCATCAATCGCCATTTCCAGATGCGATGTTTCTCTTAGCAGACCGAATTATTGCTTTTGACCATCAAGAGCAAGTAACCTATCTGTTGTGTCTGACTAAAAAAGGAGAAAAGACCCACGCAAATGCTTGGTTTGAAGGTATCGAAAAACAGCTTTGTACTCTACCTCCTCTGCCTCCCATTGAGTTAGACTATACTCATCGAAAAGTTAGCTTTCGATTGAGTCGTTCCTACCAGAGATATCTGGAAGATATTCAAGAAAGTCTGGATCAGATTAAAGCTGGAGAAAGCTACGAAATTTGCTTGACTAACAAAATTTATGCCAATATCGAACTTGAACCCTTGGCATTTTATCGAAGGTTGCGCCAACTCAATCCTGCACCCTACTCTGCCTTCCTAAAATTTGGCGAGCTAGCTGTGGCTTGTTCATCCCCAGAACGATTCCTGAAAATTGACTCCTCAGGTTGGGTAGAATCTAAACCCATCAAAGGAACTGCTGCACGAGGCCAAACAGAAGAAGAAGATCGACTGTTGTGCGAAGCGTTACGCACTCAGGAAAAAAACCGTTGTGAAAACATAATGATTGTAGACTTACTTAGGAACGATTTGGGCAGGGTTTGCGAAATTGGCAGTGTCCATGTCCCTAAGTTAATGGATGTGGAAACCTATGCCACAGTTCATCAACTGGTGAGTACAATTCGGGGTCGTTTGCGTCCAGATGTACGGGTGGGGGACTGTATCCGTGCCACATTTCCTGGAGGATCCATGACTGGTGCTCCTAAGATCTCAACCATGGAGATTATTGATCGATTGGAACTTCAGGCCAGGGGAATCTATTCCGGAGCGATCGGGTTTCTTGCACTCAACGGTGCTGCAGACCTTAACATTGTGATCCGAACTGCTGAGATTACTCCCAATCAAGTATCGATTGGTATCGGTGGTGCTCTGATTGCTTTATCGAATCCCCAGCTGGAATTTGAAGAAACCCTACTCAAGGCTGAAGCCCTAGTGCGTGCGATTGTCTACACGGTTTGTGGAGAGTTTTCCCCAGAGTTGTTTGATATTGATGGTTTACAAACCCAGATGGTGAATTGTTGATATAGCATTTCTCAATGGGTGAACTACCTCGTCCAGGGTTTTAGGGAGTAGGGAGTAGGGAGTAGGGAGTAGGGAGTACAGAGTAGGGGTAAGAAAATTAAATTTATAGCAGTCGCCAGGGCAGGCGCGGACATGACAAAAGTCTCAAACCTAAGTAAGCGCAAGAGTTTGACTTCTGACTTCTGACTTCTGACTTCTGACTTCTGCTATACCTCCCGACCCTCACTTGGGCGGTAGAGTACCGAACTTCGTTCGGTAGAGTTGTTGAATTGCCAAGGCTACCAAACCAAGGGTAGTAATACCAAAGATAAACGTGGCTAGGGTACTGACTCCCACTACCAGCGTCCGAACTGCGATCGCAATTTTGAGTGCTGTCTGAGAGTTAGACGTGAGGGGTTTATTAGCAAAGGTTGTAGCAATCGAGGCAGTTAGAAAATAAATAGCGCTTGTCAATCCTCCAGAAATCAATGCTCCCGTAAGGCAGCGCCAGGGCGAAGGTAGCGCTTGAGTACTCTTAGGGGTTTCCGTGTCTTGGTTAGATGTTGTCATTAGTCAAAGCGTGATTAGTCTTAAGCAGGGTTTAAACTATTACCCAGTAGCTTGTTATCTCTACTACGTGTTATGTCTACTAGTTGAACTTTCCGGAGGCTGACCCACAGGGGATTATAACCTGACACATCTCAACCAGTTATCGATACCAGGATCAATAACGAAGCTACCAGATATAATATTACCTTTGTGTTTAATGACTTAGTTTGGCGATGGAAAAATAACTGCTTCCAAGCTTTGTAGAGCTTCTTTGAAGTCTTGATTAACAATAGTCACATCAAATTCATCAGCAGCTTCAATTTCTGCTTTGGCAATAGAAAGGCGTTGGGCGATTACTTCTTCACTATCCTTACCCCTCAAGCGAATCCGCTGCTCTAATTCATCTAGACTGGGGGGTAGTACAAAAATACGCAGAGCAGAGGGAAAGGTTTTATTGATTTTCCTTGCCCCAACCAATTCTATTTCTAAAATAACAGACTTACCCTTCTCAAGAAGCTGCTTGACTGGCAAACTAGGTGTACCATAGTAATTACCAGCGTACTCAGCCCACTCTAAAAGCTCACCCCCTATCATCATTTCTTCAAACTGGTCACGACTGACAAAGTAATAGTGTTTCCCATGCACCTCCCCAGGACGAGGTTGCCTGGTGGTTGCTGACACCGAAAGATCAAGTTCCGGGTGTCGCTTCAGGAGCTGGCGCAGCAAGGTTCCTTTACCAACACCAGAAGGACCAGTCAATACAATGAGTCTCCCTGCTTCCATGTTGAGTCTAGTTAAGTTTCAAGCTTAATGGTTACCATTGTGACTATCTTTATTGATAACGAAGCGATGAGCAACAGTTTCTGGCTGAATTGCCGAGAGGATGACATGGCTGGAATCGGTCACAATTACCGCTCTGGTGCGACGCCCGTAGGTTGCATCAATCAGATATCCACGCTCTTTTGCCTCAGTAATGATCCGCTTGATAGGAGCAGACTCTGGAGAAACAATTGCTACAACTCGGTTTGCTGAAACAATGTTACCAAAACCAATATTAATCAGCTGAATGTCCATGAGCAACTAACGGCAAAAGCCGGATGAGAAGCTAGTATAAGTATTCAAGTACAATAGTAGCGACATTAATTTAGCCTTACAAGCCTAAAATCTGGTAAAAAACCGGATTTTAGGGAATCATCCGTTTTCACTGTTGAGTGCATAGGGTGTTTTACTCCTAGATAACCAACCCATGGCTCAAGCTGGAGCAAGGGTGCGTGGGTCACTAATCCTGGGATGATAGCTGCTGATAGGCAAGGTACACAGCCTCCAGAAACAAGTTAGCCGTGACACCTGAGGGTACCTTTTCCAAGGCAATCATGTCTTTGACCTGATCAGCCAGTTGTCGGCTTAACTTCGCTTTTGCCTGAAATGTCATTGCCTCGCGCCGCTGCAAATACTCTCGAATCATAGCAAAGTCTTCTGGCTGCAAGGGGGAGAAATCTGCCTGGGTTTGGAGCTGATTGGCTAAGGCTTGAGCCTGATCGGAGATCTCGAAGCTAGCAGAAGCAATAGGCTGCTCTTCTTGGACTACCAGGGTTCCTGCTAACCAATCTCCCAACCGTTTTTCTCGTTTGCTAAAGATAATTAAAAATACTCCCAGGAACCATAAATCATCAACAGGTCTGAGCAAAGCACGTAGGGTAGCTTGCTGTAGTCTCACTGGTCTAGCATCATCACGAATGACACGAATTTTGCCATAGCGCTTACCCGGTGTTTGTCCCTGCCATAGGGTTTCAAACAAAACGAAATAACCGACGTAAATCGAGAAAGTAATAAATAGATAAATTGCTAATAGCCACAGCCTTAAATCATTAATACCAAAAAAATAGTCTAATAAGTCCAGCAGTTGGGAAGATAAAACGCCCCAAGCAATTATAAATACTAATAAAATTAATCCTAAGACAATATAATCAATTAGCAAGGCATAAGCTCGACTGCCAATCCCTGCTAAGGTTAATTCTAATTCAACACTTTCTGGGGTTTGTATAGTGACTCGATTAAAAAAATTAATCGGTGTTGAGGTTAGCTTCCCCATAGCTGCAAATCTATGCCTTCTTTACGACTACATAGATCGTAGTATATCACTGATTTAATGGCTTGCCAGAAGGGAACCAACAACGCACCACTAGCAAAGCTCAGCCCAAAAACTAGCACTAAATACAGCCAGATAAAAATTGCTGAGTCTTGAGGAAACCAAAGAGATAAAACAGTTTGTATGATGAATGTAGCTATCTGTACAGCAATCGAAATGGGTAGTGATATTAAAAAGCCAACAACTACTATCCCTTGAATACGTAATATAAATCCCTGAGTTAATTTCCAGCTGCGACCAATGGCTGCCCTGGCACCGATGGGATTTTCTATAGCCAGCGGTATTTCATAAATCAACAAGCGAGATATAAACCAGATAAATCCAAAGAAAAAAGCAATCATAAAAATACTCAAAACCAGAAATCCTATGATAAGCATAGCAACACTATTCTCAGGGAGAGTATCGAGACTATCTAAAATAGTACTGCTATTCCCAGAAATTGAAGCAAGGACTCCGATCAAGATACTAATAATAACAATAATTACCATTATTGCCACCCAAATTATCAAGGATACTAGGATTGCTACTCCAAACGTTATCAAGGATACTAGGATGCCTGCTCTGAGAAAACTCCACATCCGAGGATTGACATGGCGGCGTGCCTCATTCACTGTTTCTGGACGTTCAATGATTTCCCTAAACGCTAGACGTGAAATTAGCCCAAACATGGCAGAAAACTTAGCCCAGCCATATATGGGAACTAATAGCCATAGATAACCGATAAAAGCTAGACGATAATATAACTTAAAATGGTCGCGGTAGATCCGCAGACCTACATTAACGACATTACCAATACTGAGTGGTCCTAAAGATTGGTTGGGACTAGGCTCATAAGACATGGGTCGATGGGGCTATTGATGGCAAGAGAAGTGTTAACGCTATCTTAAGGGAGGTTTACGAAAATTACACGGAAACTTTATGAATATTAAACGTTGGATTGGGCGGCGGGAAGCAAATTGGAAACAGTTGGATACTCTCCTGCAACAAGTGGAGAAACGAGGAATCAAGTCCTTGCCAGCATCCCAAATCAAGGAACTCGCTAGTTTGTATCGCTCCGTCTCAGCGGATTTAGCCCGTGCTAGAACTAACCAAGTAGGCCATACCCTGGTCAAGGATTTACAACGACTCACCTCTCGGGGCTATAACCAGATTTATCAAGGTTCTCGCCGTCAAGACTGGCAAGGCTTAGGGGAGTTTTGTCGCTGGGGTTTCCCTGCTGTAGTGCAACAGACCTGGAGTTATATTGCGATCGCAACCGCAGTGTTTCTCCTCGGAGCCTTAATTGCCTGGTGGTTGGCTTGGCAAGATCCAGTGTTTATCTCCCTAGTGGTTCCGGAACAGTTAATTGAACAAGTACGCGATCGCCAGGAATTGTGGATGGGTTCGATTTTGGGCATGAAACCCTTAGCCTCCAGTAGCATTATGATTAACAATATATCGGTATGCTTTCGGGCAGTAGCTGGTGGGATTACCTGCGGTGCCTTTACCCTATATGTCATGGCATTCAACGGAATACTGATTGGTGCCATTGGAACCTTAGTGGGTCAAAATAACTTAGCTTATCCCTTCTGGGCATTTGTGTTTCCCCATGGTTCCCTGGAATTACCCGCTATCTTCTTTGCTGGTGGAGCCGGTTTACTCATCGGTAGAGCAATTCTGTTTCCAGGCCAATATCGCCGGGTAGATGCATTGAAATTTTATGGCTCCCAAGCGGCTCAGTTGATGTTTGGGATTGTGCCGATGTTGATTATTGCTGGTATTATTGAAGGGTTTTTATCTCCGAGTCCCTTAGTGCCATCATTCCTCAAGTATTTGGTTGGAATCGGACTGTTTAGCCTTTTGGTTATATATTGTAGTAGCCGGAAAGTCGAGGATACTTCAAAGTAGATTCCGAGCTTTGACTCGTAAGTAGCTCTCAACCAGTTGCTGACTAATCTGATTGGCTGGTGCATCCAAGACCAGAACTCCTTTTTGCTTCAACCGGGCAAAGGCAACTTGGCGCTGGGCAATTAAATCCAGAGCGACAGCACGGGTATAAGCGGCTTGCCCCGGGTCAGGGTTAAGATCAACACTCATTCTTTTTTTCGCCTGCGCCTGGTATCCGCTGTGCCAAAGCTGGTCTTGACTGGGAATTTTCCCTAACTGAGGGGTATTAGGGGGAGTGTGCGCCAATTGGTCAACAAGGGGGTCTCGAAGAGTGACACAAAAAGGTAAGTAGCGAGGGGTGAGGCGTTCTAGGGCTGCTAGCAATTCAGCGGAAGCAGTAACATCCACGATGTCTGTAATCATTACGACTAAAGCACGACGAGTTTGCTGATTCACCAGTTTTGTAACAGCACCAAAATAGTCTGGTTCTAATAACACTGGCTGAATCGGAGTGAGGCGTTCTATGAGTTTCGATAGTTGATGTTGACCCCGTTCTGGTGGAATCCAGGTCGTTATGTCTCGATCAAACACACCCACCCCCACGCGATCGCCCCGATGTAACCCAGCTAATGCTAGGGCTAGAGTACTATTCAATCCCCAATCAAACCGCTTCAGTTGAAGTACCTGTGCGGTCATCAACCGTCCCCGGTCTAGTAATATAATCAAAGTCTGCTCTTTTTCCGGTTCCAGCACCCTTACTAAAGGGCGAGAGCGGCGAGCGGTGGCTTTCCAATCAATCAGGCGAGTGTCATCACCAATGCCATACTCCCGCAGTTCAGCAAATTCTGTCCCACTACCCAAGCTTCGGGAACGGCGCATGGTACCAGTATTTTCCAGGGTGAGGCGAATAGAAAGCGATCGCAACGTGACTAAGTCTGGATAAACTGCTACGTTCTGACTCCCTGGGATTTTCCAATCATCCCACACCAAGCCCCAAGGACTCAACTGGCGCACGTGAATATCTCCCCAGTGAAACTGGCCTCGCTTGGCTGGATGAACTGTATAGGTTAGTTCCTTGTTACTATTCCGGTCAAGGGTAGCAGTGATCGTTGGGGTGGAAACTGCAAACTCTAATGGATAGTAGTCCTTAATCAGAATTCGAGCAACCTGATTTCTAGATTCCACTGACAGCACAATCAGATTATCTCGCCCAATCGATAACCGTTGTAAAGGCGTGCGGGTTACCTTCACTCGGTTAGGTTTGACCCGTTTTCCATCCCATAAGGCTAAACCAAGGACAATTCCATCAAAGACAAGAGTAATAATTAGACTGATTTGCTGATTAAAAACAGTAGCGAGTAATAATGCGATCGCAATACCTAGTATTAACAGTAAATAGGTTCGTTTTGAGGGAATCATATTTTTTTTTGAGTGCTGAGTGCTGAGCCACTCACCTAGGCACTGGAACTTGCTTGAGTAATGAAGCTATTACGCTATCGATCTGTAACCCATCTAACTGCACCTCTGGTTTCAGAATCAGACGGTGACGGAGTAGAGGGAGTGCGATCGCTTTTACATCATCCGGTGTCACATAATCCCGTCCTGATAACACAGCTTGGGCTTTACTGGTTTGTAACCAAGCTACAGCAGCTCTCGGGGAGGCTCCCAAGGCTAAATCAGGATTTTGCCTGGTTTGCTGAACTAAGGCTAGCAAATAATCCAGCACCTTCTCGTCTACTTGGACAGCTTTAACCTCTTGACGAGCACTAAAAATTTGTTCTACAGTTGCTAGAGGTTTCAGACGTTCTAAATCCAAACGGCGTCCACGAAATCCTTTCTCAGTATTAAGCAACATTTGCTTTTCTGCCGCCGCATCTGGGTAATCCACTACCAACTTGAATAAAAATCGGTCTAACTGAGCTTCTGGTAGGGGATAGGTGCCTTCAAATTCTAGAGAGTTTTGGGTAGCAATCACCCAAAATAATTCAGATAGAGGCAAGGTTTCCCCGTCCAAAGTGACTTGCTGCTCTTCCATTGCCTCTAGCAGCGCTGCTTGGGTTTTGGGTGGGGTGCGGTTAATTTCATCAGCTAGCAAAATCTCAGTAAAGACTGGTCCTTTTTTGAGGGTAAAGTTACGGGTATTCAGATCAAAGATATTGGTTCCTAAAATATCCGATGGTAGAATATCTGGGGTTAACTGAATCCGCCGAAATTCAGCTTGGATTAGCCTTGCTAAAACTTTGACAAGCAAGGTTTTACCGGTTCCTGGTACCCCCTCAATAATGACATGTCCACCACTAAGCAATGCTACGAGTAACTGTTCGACTAGGGTCGATTGACCGACAATTATTTTGCCAAGGGTTTGCTTGAGGCGGTTCAAGACAGGGAGATCATTGGTCATTTGCTTTGATTAGCTATCCTGTGGGACCGTCTTCGTGGTACCAGGATAGCATGGGCAAACTCTGGTTGATTGGGGGTCGGATTAGTTAGGTTTATACGCAGTAGTTTAAGCAATCGGGCAGTTGTGATCATCCCATCAATCAATACGAATTTTCTGCCATTTTCCCAGCCATTTTAGTAAGTCTGACTCCCTAATACGACGTTTACTAGATTGAATTTCCAGCAATTGTTTCAGTTCTGTAGCTGGACGTCCAGTTTGCTCAACCCAGGCATCAATTAGAGCTTGCTCCTCCAGCAGAGTCTGTCCTAATCCCAGTGCTTTTTGCAGTTGCAGTTGTTCGTCTTTTCCCACAACTTCCAACACAAACTCACTGCTGCCTGCTTTTTGCAAAACACCTGCTAATGCTCGGATGTAGGCTTCGCTGTTATCCACGACTGGTTCAGATAAGCTCAATGGTTGTCCAAAGCGCCGATTCAGAGCCCAGATGGCAACCAGAAGAATGATTAATCCTTGGATAAAGGCTGGCAACATAGGGGTTTTCCCTAAATAACTGAATAGAGTCTCACCGACCTCTCGCTTGATCACATCTACATCTTTGTAACCGTGGAGGTATTCATCGACCCAAACCGGATTGTGGTTAGTTAAATTCTCCTCTGGTTTCAAGGGAGTAACCAGTTGGGCTAATAATTCATAGTTAGCTGGAAAGTCCTGATAGGCATTGGCAGCAATATCGGATGTAGTGGCAAAGATAACTCTACCATCACCAATAGGCTTTTCCCAAACCACAGCACCAAAGCGATCGCTTAAAATTTTCTTCCCCTGATTACCCTTGTATCGCCGCCTGGTGTTAACCTTAACCTTTCCCGTTGAAGCCTCTTGGAGAGTACTAAAATCAGCGTCTGTCACCGGCTGCTTGACTCCCAAAATCACCATCGTATTGCCCTGTTTAATCCATTCTCGCTCTATACCATAAATAGCATCTACTGTCAACCAACTAGTGACACGCAATAAGGTAACCGAGCCTTGAGCATCTGTCTGATTCGCTAAATCCTTAAACGGTTTTTGCCAACGCTGTACAGGAGTTCCCCGTTTTGCCATGTAAGCGTACCAAGCGCCATAGCCATAGGGAGCGCGGCTGTAAGTAGAACCGCTATTGATTTTATTATTAGCTGGAGCAGCTACCAGGGTAATCATAATTAGTACCACCATTGCGATCGCACTAATTACCCCTAACCGACGCCTAGGAAATTTCATCCTTCATCCTTGGCCTTAAGGCCGTAGGCCACGCTGCGCGAACGGCCACGCTACGGGAATATACTTCATACTTCAACCTTTATCTGCTGATAAGCCTCCTTGCACCGTTCAAAAACCTGACTAGAGACTTCGGCGTTACTAAAACATAACTGCTGGTGGGTGATCAGTAAGATTTGGTATGGTTTAGGTTGCGGTAATTGCTGGATGAGTTGTAGATATTCTCCATCCGTGCGACTGGGATGGCGAGGGGCAATGCCAGTATCGTGTAATTGCTGCAACATCCCCATATACAAGCAACGACAGGCTTCGGTGTAGTTACCCTGCTGCTGATAGTTTTGCGATCGCTCCCACCAATTGACCACTGATAATTCTGGAACTGGTCGTTTTGTCACTCTGTTTGCAGCTTGATTCAGTTGCTGGTAATAATAACTAATATAAGGATGTAATCCTCTCAACAGCCGCACCCCTAGCCAGCTTAGGATTACAGCAACAAGTAACCAAAACGTTATCCTAATCCCCCGGGCTAGCATAGGAGACAGTAACCAAGATGGCAGTGAGCCTTGGGCTTGGTCAAGAGGCACCTGAGACATTGTCAGCTCCCACCACTCCCCGAATTGTCGTTGCAGCAGCTGCAACTGCCAATCCAAACTGTTTTTTTCAAAGGAACCAGTAGACATGTCACTAGTCAAGGCACAAGTTAAGATACTAATAACTAATAATGTTACACAGCGGATTTAGGGCATGGATTAAGTCATCCGTGCATCTGTGTTATTATTGTGTGTAGTCCACCCTTCTATTCTTGCCCATTTCCCATGATCTAAAATAACAGTACTTGAAGCCGGTAAAACTGCTATTTACTAACATGACAAGTCTCTATACTGACATTGATATCAATGTCCCAAAGCAGAAGGTTTGGCAAATTTTGTTCCATAAACAGCAGTGGAAGTACTGGAACACGTTTCTATTTGATTGTGACTCAAATTTACGGTTTGAGCAGGGCAAAGAAGTCTTTCTCTCGCTGCGACGGCTTCCCAATGAAGAAGAGACAGAATTTGAGCCATTGGTGACACAAGTTCAGCCTGGTGTGTGTCTAAGTTGGGTGTCTTCTATCCCTGGCTTTCGTAGTGAATGTGTATTTGATTTGCAAGAAATAGGAGTGGGTCGTACCAAATACTTCCACAAACACTCTTATTCAGGTATATTGTCTCGGGTGTTTCTACCCTTTATCCGAGAGGATGAGTTACGGGGTATTAAACGAATGGCATGGGAGTTGAAGCGTTATGCTGAGGGGTTTTAGAAGGTTAGTATGGCGCTAGCACACCCTTACTCCGGGTGAAGTGTTAAAGATGACACTGTAGACACTAACGACTTAACCACACCCGGAAGCACTGGTTTACCTGACAAGTAATCCCTTAGTAACTAATTCCTTAGTCAAGATAGCCCATAAGTTCATCTGTCCCTTCACTAACATTTGTAGCAATAGGACGATTTTGGGGTAATGGCTTTACGCTCAGCTGTTTCCTATCGATGTATCCTGAGGATCCAGTTCCTTTAGCAGTGAATTGGATTTCCTTGTCTTTATTGCTATCTGTGCTGCTCATATCCCTCCTGGGACTCCTTAATCAGAGTCAAAAATACCTTATTATATAGCTACATCTGGTCTAAGTTGACCAAGTTAGGCTTACAGTAAACAAAAACTACTGTCAAGGTTATACTATCACATTTGATAGCCGTTTGAAGCTATTGACAGCATCAGCTCTCTAGATTTTGGCCTCAACAATCATCATTCTGCCAGCAATAGTGAACCGATTCATCGGCCATAACCCAATAGTTAAGGCCAATAACCAATAACCATTAACTATTAACCATTAACTCTAATAAATCCTTAGCCTTGCTCTGGATTGTTCTATACTCCTTAAGGATTGGTTCTATTCCTTCTTCTTCCTTTTCCACATAATCATCTAAATCTCCAAATACTCTTTTTATTTCTTCATATATCAGAGTATATTTGAATTTAAGTTGCTCTTTAATATCTGATATCAACTTAGTTTTATCACTATCTAATTTTTTGCTAATCTTGCTAATGATCATTCTTTTTTTAAGATAAAGCGCTCCCCCGGAAACTAAAATCCCAACTCCGGCAAATGCAGCACCGATAATATCCAATATTACTATTTCTGTTATCGCCATAAATAGGCCAGCAATTACTGTTACTGCCGCTCCACCTAATACATTGGTGGCGACTCCACTAGCGTTAGATTTTAAAGTATTGATAAACTCAGCATCTTCAAGGAGTTTAGATGCTTTTTGCTTAACGTCTTCAAACACCTCATGACGGCGCTCAATAACTTGGATAGATAGATGGCTATTACTGGAATAATTCTGGATAGTATTTAAATCTTGTATTAACGAATCAATTAGGTTTTTAATATCCCCTAAAAAATGGTGTGTCCCCTCTTTTAAGGTTTCTTCTAACGACACTTGTAGCTCTGGTTCATACTTGGCCTTGATCTGATCGATCCAGGCTTGGATCGAGGCATTTTTATTAACGGTACCAACAACGGACTTATTGATTAGTTTAGGAAAGGTGAAACCAGCGCTAAAATCGGATTTTATTTGCTCAGCAACTAGATCATAGTTGGCGGCTAACTTATCCACCAGTTTACTAATCTCATCTTGAGACTTTTTTTCACCGACAGCTAGTTTAGTTTTGATTCGTTCTACTGATGATTTATCCAGCTCTAGTTGCCGTTGGATAGATTTTAATTCATGCTCTAATTCATCAATCACGTTTTGAGTGCGATCGCTAATTGATTTCAGTTTAATTTTATAAGTCTCCCCACCGGTAACCATATCATTAATAAATCCTCTCACTTCCCTAAACCCACTCCCCTCTTCATTCCCATTGTTTTCTAATTCCGCTGATGTCGCAAAAACTATAGGAGACTCAATATGTCGTTGACTAGCATAGTCTTTAACTCTCTGAGTATTTCGGCTTAATTCTTCTGGTTTAGTTAAATCAGACTGTTGAAGTATAAAGACTACTTTTTTACGCCATTGCTCACTAACATAATCCAGGAGTTCCCAAGCTGTTTTATGATAGGGATTCTTAGCGAAAAATACAAAAAACACTAAATCACTGTTAGGAATATAGTTTTCAGTAATCTCTTGGTGGTTGTCCAGAATCGTATTCGTTCCAGGAGTATCGACAATTGATAAAGTTTTCAAAATGTCAATCGGTAAACCAATTTTTCGTAACGTTGGGCTAATCTCCTTTTCAAAAGGCTCCTCTGAATAAACAATTTGTTGAATAACATCCGTACATGGCTCAACATCAGTTTTACAAATTTCTTCTTGAAGGAGGGCATTAATAAAGCTACTTTTCCCGGCTTTGACTTCTCCAACAATAACTAATAAAAACGGTTCATTACTATTTTTTTGTATCGTCCTGATTTTTGACTGTAATTCCGGTTTATTGATTTGACTAACAAATTTATGCAAATCTTGTAACAGGTCATCAATATCAAGTTGGTGGTTGTACAAGACTTGATCAATAATTTGATTGTTCATTAAAATTACTCCCCTAGAGTATACTATCCTACCTAAATTAGGACAAAATAATTATTAAATATAGCTATGGTAGATTAATTATAGTTATTTTCAAAGCATATCGCAAGGTAAAAACTCTGATCAGGTAAACATTCAACTCTCAGCTGTCAGGCATCAGCCCTTGATTAGTCATTAATCAGTAGTCATTGGTCATTTGTCTAATGCGTTCGCGAACGGAACATCGCATCTTAACAAGACTCAGCCGTCAGGGATTAGCCCTGAATATTATTTCACTCGATTCTAGTTTGCGTTCGCGAAGCGGCTCGTACCGAGCATTATGAATCGGGGGGTAGAGTCCCAATGTTGACGAGACCCGAATCCCCTCATATCGTTGTAAATTTTCTCGAAGTGCTGACGCAGTTGAGGAAGAATAACCTTTAAAATCTCTCTCACGGTAACTAACTGAAATTGACAAAATTTGCTTATTGTCTAAGTTTAATACCTCTTGGCTAGGTTTGTCTAAAGACCATTGCTCAGGACTGAGCCACTGATCCAGTATAATGAAATTAAGTCGAAATGGCATAGTGCTTGTAGATAGCAAGACTAATCATGGCAGCAACACACATACGCTTTGACTGGGCGATCAAAAAACAACTGCGGGATAAAGCTAATTATGTTGTCCTCGAAGGCTTTATCAGCGAATTACTCGGACAAGTGATTACCATTGAATCAATACTAGAAAGTGAAAGTAATCCTCAGACACAAGACAATAAACTAAACCGGGTGGATATTCTAGCTCTCAATAGTGCCGGGGAGTTATTGCTAGTGGAGGTTCAAAATAGTTCGGAAAATGATTACTTTCAGCGGATGTTATTTGGAGTTTCGACTCTGATTACCGAATATCTGGATAAAGGAGAGCCTTATAGTCAAGTCAAAAAGGTCTACTCCATTAATATAGTTTACTTTCCCCTCGGCCAAGGAGAAGATTACATATATCAGGGTAACTTAAATTTCATCGGACGTCATATCCAGGACAGATTAGAGCCATCAAATCTCCAGAAGGAGTTGTTCAAAATTGAGCAGGTGTACCAAATATTTCCGGAATATTACATCTTGAGAGTGAAACAGTTTAATGATGTGACTAGAAACAGTTTGGATGAATGGATATATTTCCTGAAAAATAGTGAAATCAAGGAGGAATTCCAAGCCAGGGGATTAGCCCAAGCCAAGGAAAACCTGAGGATTGAGAGTCTACCGAATACAGAAAAGGCAGCCTATCAGAAATATCTGGAAGATAAACGGTATGAAATTAGTATGCTGGAAGGGGCAGAGGCAGTGGGAGAATTAAGGGGCAGAGAAGAGGGCAGAAAAGAGGGCAGAGAAGAGGGCAGAAAAGAGGGCAGAGAAGAGGGCAGAAAAGAGGGCAGAGAGCAGGGCATAGAACAGGGCATAAAACAGGGCATAGAACAGGGCATAGAACAGGGCATAGAACAGGGCATAGAGCAGGGCATAGAACAGGGCATAGAGCAGGGCATAGAACAGGGCATTCAACAAGAACGTCGTGCTAGCTTGGAGCGAATACTTCAACTACGATTTGGAACGATTCCTTCAGAGATATCTGAAAAAATTCAAGGCTTAGATATCCAACAATTGGACAACTTGATGGCAACGGCATTAACAGCTAGTTCTTTAGATGAGTTTAGCAAAAATCTGCCGAATTAATGGCCAGGTGTTAAACTAGAAGTCTAAAGGAAATTAAGTCGAAATGGCATAGTGCTTGTAGATAGCAAGACTAATCATGGCAGCAACACACATACGCTTTGACTGGGCGATCAAAAAACAACTGCGGGATAAAGCTAATTATGTTGTCCTCGAAGGCTTTATCAGCGAATTACTCGGACAAGTGATTACCATTGAATCAATACTAGAAAGTGAAAGTAATCCTCAGACACAAGACAATAAACTAAACCGGGTGGATATTCTAGCTCTCAATAGTGCGGGAGAGTTATTGCTGGTGGAGGTGCAAAATAGTTCGGAAAATGATTACTTTCAGCGGATGTTATTTGGAGTCTCGACTCTGATTACCGAATATCTGGATAAAGGAGAGCCTTATAGTCAAATCAAAAAGGTCTACTCCATTAATATAGTTTACTTTCCCCTCGGCCAAGGACAAGATTACATTTATAAGGCGAAATTAGATTTCCGAGGACGTCATATCCAGGACAGATTAGAGCCATCAAATCTCCAAAAGGAGTTGTTCAAAATTGAGCAGGTGTACCAGATATTTCCGGAATATTACATCTTGAGAGTGAAACAGTTTGATGATGTGATCAGAAACAGTTTGGATGAATGGATATATTTCCTGAAAAATAGTGAAATCAAGGAGGAATTCCAAGCCAGGGGATTAGCCCAAGCCAAGGAAAACCTGAGGATTGAGAGTCTACCGAATACCGAAAAGGCAGCCTATCAGAAATATCTGGAAGATAAACGGTATGAAATTAGTATGCTGGAAGGGGCAGAGGCAGTGGGAGAGTTAAGGGGCAGAGAAGAGGGCATAAAAGAGGGCAGACAACAGGGGATATTAGAAGGCATTCAACAAGAACGTCGTGCTAACTTGGAGCGAATACTCCAACTACGATTTGGAACGATTCCTTCAGAGATATCTGGGAAAATCCAAGGTAATGATCTCCAACAACTGGACAACTTGATGGCAACAGCATTAACAGCTAATTCTTTAGATGAGTTTAGCCAACATCTGCCTTAACCATTGAACCTACCCTACGGGAACGCCAAGGGCGAACAACCTTTAACCCAACGATACAACAACTCCTAAACTTTCATTCCCAATCCTATCCACTGCTGACAAGGCATAGATTCCCGACTCTAGCGCTATCTCCAGCGTGGCTGAATTCAGGATTTTGTACAACCTCCAAACCCCATCTTGTTGTCGATAAAGGGTCCAATAACAAATTTCTCCATCACAAACTTTCTGCCAACTTAGCTTACCATCTCTTGCTCTGACATTACCTGGTGTCTTAGGTGGCTCAGTCTTTAACCACTCCATAGTAGGAACAACAGCAGGTTCAGAATATATAGAGCTTTTGAACTGGTCAACCACCTCTAAACGATTTTCTGTGAATACTTTCATGCTATAGAAAATATTTCCTAGGGAGAGTTGAGACACTAGATCGCGGCTAATTTCAACTTGTTCTTCATACTCAGAAATCGGCCACTCTTCTCCATCTAACTTACTGAGTCTATTCCCAGAATAAATGTGTCGATTTTTAGGATTATTTTCTGTCCACCATTGCAGTAAAACCGGATAACTTTGGGCAGGAGGCTCAATCCGCCAGTAAAGTTGAGGAGCAATATAATCGACCCAACCTTCTTCTAACCATTTTTTAGGGTCAGCATAGATAGCTTCATATTGATCTAATCCCTTAATTTGAGGAGGTTGTCCAGGACGATAAATTCCAAAAGGACTAATCCCAAATTTAACTGTTGGCTTAGTAGCTTTAATGCCAGTGTAGAGACGCTCAACTATCTTATTCACATTGTCCCTGCGCCAATCCCCCAAACTCAGTTCACCCCCAGCTTCCTGATAAGCTTCATAAGTTTTTTGATCAGGAAAATCTTGATCTTTGATAGGATAAGGATAGAAATAGTCATCCAGATGAATCCCATCGACATCATAACGACCCACTACATCCAGAATCACGTTATAAGTCCAGTCTTGAACTGTTTTTACTCCTGGATCCATCCACAATTGCTTACCGTATTGATACACATAGTTTGAATGGGTAACGCTGATGTGAGGCTTGACTTTTGTGGAAACTTGTGATCCTGTTGCAGCACGGAACGGATTAAACCAGGCGTGTAGTTCAATATTGCGATTGTGACATTCTGCGATCGCAAACTCCAGCGGGTCGTAAAATGGTTCTGGTGGTTGCCCTTGGGTACCTGTTAGCCATTCACTCCAAGGTTCTAATTCTGAGGCATATAAAGCATCTGCTGTAGGTCGTACCTGTAAAAACATAGCATTGAGGTTAAGTTCCTCAATCCGGTCAATAATCTCGATCAGTTCCTCTTGTTGGTTTTCAGCTGCTAGACCCTTTTCAGACGGCCAGTCAATGTTCCAGACACTGGCAACCCAAACTCCCCGAAACTCTCGCTGATGGCTAACCTCCCTAGTGGTTTGGAAAGCAACCGTGTATTTTGAGTTTAGGTCCGGCACCTGACCCAAATACGCCAAAGCTTGATAGATAAACGCTGCCACATCAGCACGAGTTGCCACTTGAGTGGGTCGCAGTCGCTTGGGATTGGGATAATTGACGATTATTTTAGCATCCGTAGCGGTGGCTATCCTGTCTCGGGCATAACCAGGAATTTTATCCACATCTTGATAGAGTTGGGGTAGCTCTATCTGTACATCCGATATCTCACTCAAGGGAAGGTTCAAGCCAGATGCGATCGCTACCAAGGCTTCCACTCGAACCAGATTAGTGTCTGGGCGGAAGCGATTACCAGGATAACCCGACATAAAGCCAGTTTCGTAAGCATATTGAATCGCCTCCAAAGCCCAGTGTTTCTGTGATACATCAATAAACTTCGGAGCAGATCGTTGTTTTTCGGGTTGGGAAAAAGCGTTTTTTAATATGGCAGCAAACTGAGATCGATTGATGGGTAGATTAGGTCGGAATCTGCCATCAGGGAAACCGCTAATCATTCCCTGATTGGCTAAACCTTCAATAAATGGCTTTGCCCAGTGATTTTCCGTATCAGGGAAGCCAGTTTTAGAAGCTACCATAGTTTTATTGCGAGGCATATTGGGGGCTTAACCGCAATTTTAGCCGCACCATTATAGCAAGTGGCAAATTAATATCAAGTTGCGTTTACAGATAGTAAATTCACCGATGGGGAGATGGTCAGAGGTCGTGATGGCAGGGAATAACTATATTGAATACATGAAAAGTCCCTAGATCAGACCGGATAAGTAATGAAGTGATCAGGGGTGATGGTAATAATTTGTGATTCAATAGTCTTTTGTCAGTTATCCCCTCATCCACTCATCCCCTCATCCGCTCATCTCCTCATCCGCTCATCCCTTGCTCTGGTGAAGCCATAGTTAAGCAATATCAGGGGGTTGATTGTTAGAATCTGACTTGGGTGCTGACCGGATTTGCTGTAGTTGACCTTGTATTAAATTTCGTAGGTCCTCTCGAGAGACCTCTGAACCAACCGCTAAATTACCAGGTGTATCAAAGAAAACAGTACTAGTGACGGTGTCGATTGCCAACATCTGAAACAAAATGTGAGTGACTGGCACCCCGCACGCCATAAGTTGAGGATCCCAATCAGAATGAAAATTGGCAGCATCTTGAACAGTCGGAAAAGCATAAATAACATTTTTCTCCAGATCAGGGTTAGCACGATTACTCAGTGTCGTCAACACCCAACCTTGGTCAAGATTTTGGAGAATGTAATATTCCAGATGGTTTAGTTGTTCCGCCAGAAGTTTGAGTACTGGAGCGATCGCTTCAATCGCTTGAGGCGTCGTTCCATCTTGTGGAGCATTATCAATCAAATTGTTAATTTGTTCGTCTAATTCCATAGGAGCTATAGGGTGAGGAATTTGGCTGCACATAGTCTAAACCTAAATCAAATTTGTCGAGAGTACCTGTATGTTAGGGTCGTTATTGAATGAAAATCATGATGAGGGAAGTCTGCCTGGGCGTGGAAGGACTATTTGAACTGCTGTATAACGAACTCCGGCAGTCCACTCGTGCTTCTAAGCAAAACTGCCAGGACGTAGCAAGACGTATCGCTGATGAAGTTAATCGTATTTGCAATGAAAGTAATCGGATTCAAACCTCTGGGGATGTGGACAGCTGGGCTCAAAACCTCGCTAACCATCGTCTCAAGCAAGTTTGTCATTACTACAAACTGGGGTCGCTCCAAGGAAGGGTAGAACTACAGAGTACTCTTAGTGCGATTATCTACCGCTACATTACACCCCATCAAACGCCGACCAGTTACCAGGCGCGGCTGAATATGATTGAAGATTTCTTACAGGGATTCTATGCCGAAGCCTTAAATGCCTTTCGGCGGGAAACCTCCCTGGAGGAAACCTATCGTCCCCGCAGTCTCCTGGAACTATCAGAATATATGGCGTTTACAGAGCGCTATGGTAAACGACGTATTCCTTTACCCGGTCGCCGTTCCCAACAGTTGGTCATTCTACGTGCTCAAACCTTTTCCCAACAGCAACCTCCAGAAACCTCTGTGGATATGGATACAGCAGCGGAAGGAGCAGCACAGGAGTCAGATGCGACTTGGAATGATGCGGCGATCCAGCAGGTGCGGGAGGCAATGGTATTATCAGACTCTGAACCCCTAGACTCCAGCCTGCGGGAAACTGTAATCAAAGAATTATTCGCCTATCTCAAAGAACGCCAGCAACAGGATTGTGCGGATTACTTTACTCTGCGGCTGAAAGACCTGCCAACCAGGGAAATTGAGGAGATTTTAGGCATCAATCCCAGACAGCGGGACTATTTACAACAACGGTTTAAGTATCATCTGATTCGGTTTGCTCTGTCTCACCGCTGGGAATTGGTACATCAGTGGCTGGGAGCAGATTTGGATCGAAATCTGGGGCTAACACCAAAAGAATGGCAACGATTTCAACAAAAACTGAGCTCCCAACAGTCAGAATTACTTAAACTCAAACAACAAGGTTACTCCAATGAACAAATTTCTAAGACCTTGGGTTGTACACTAAACCAGGCACAGAAGCGATGGTTTAAGTTGCTCGAAATTGCCTGGGATATTCGTAATAGTTCAGTATCCGGATCCGGTAGATCTAAAGATGAATAGTGACATAGATAACAATATGGACGCTTTCTATAGCCGCTTAATGGCTTGGCTAAAAGAGTCCCGTCCCGCTGCTTCAATACCATCAAACGGTCAAGTAAACGATACTGTACCTCTGGGTGAGACAACAGCAGCGGATTTTGACTTTGATGTATATCCCCTGGATTTATCAGAATCACTGGACTTGGAAAACTTGAACATTGTCCCTAATCACAATGGCGAAGCGGCTTTAGACCGCATGTGGGTGAATTCACTAGAATCGAACACCCATGATGACCTTACACTAGGCGGTGAAATCCGCCGCTACAACTTGGGAGAGATGTCAACCGTGCAAAATCGTTTCCAGACGCTATTGAAGCGCAAACTACAAGCTCAAATTGAACTTAACCCACCTCTGTTTCCTTGGGAGACAGAAATTTCAGACTATGAAACTGATATTGTTGACGCAATAGCGGAGTCTTGGGTTTCCGGAGTTAGGTTTTGGATGCCACAGTTGTCTAACTTGGCCTTACCAACTGCCATACCAGAAAACGTTTTATCTCAATTGCTAGAAGCCTGCTCTGAGGCAGTGTCTTCCCAGTATCAGCTAGGAGCTAAACTGGTTAGGGCAGTTCAAAAGCTGTTTCCTGACGAATTCTATGCCCTTAACTCCTGGAGTGGCAGGATCTTGATGACACCTACCCGTTCTCCAGAAGAACAACTGCAATCCCTACCTTACGAAGAAGCTAACAATGAGCAAAAGATGGTCTTGGCTCTGTTAGCAGCTAAGGAAATTCTTACCACCCTCACCATTCCAGTTTCACCAAATCAAACTCCTGTGGAGCGCCAGTGGGAGACTAGTGCTGGTTTAGTAACTCTGCGAGCAGAATATCATCAAGAAGATGGTGTGTCTCAGCTACGGGTCAGCACTCGTTTGCCTAGAGGTGGTAGCTTGACTCTAGGTACACCTCAAGCCTCGGCAAAAGCAGAACGTACCTATCCAGGTTACCTGAGTGTAGAATCCTATGATTTACAACCCAATCAGATTTGTTCTATCGAGATTCGCTTCGATCATGGAGAACAGAAACCTTTGACCTTTGCAATCTGCCCGACAAATTAGTCAGAATACTTGCAGGTTAACAGGTTGCAGGTTAACAGGTTAGTAGGTTGCAGGTTAACAGGTTAACAGGTTGCAGGTTAACAGGTTGCAGGTTAACAGGTTGCAGGTTAACAGGTTGCAGGTTAACAGGTTAACAGGTTGCAGGTTAACAGGTTGCAGGTTAACAGGTTGCAGGTTAACAGGTTGCAGGTTAACAGGTTGCAGGTTAACAGGTTGCAGGTTAACAGGTTGAAGGTTAACAGGTTAACAGGTTGCAGGTTAACAGGTTGCAGGTTAACAGGTTAACAGGTTGCAGGTTAACAGGTTGCAGGTTAACAGATTAACAGGTTGCAGATTATAACCTTGGCCAATAGGCCACGCTACGCGAACAACATTCCAACCTTCAACATTCCAACCTTCAACATTCCAACCTTCAACATTCCAACCTTCAACATTCCAACCTTCAACATTCCAACCTTCAACATTCCAACCTTCAACAGTCCAACCTTCAACAGTCCAACCTTCAACATTCCAACCTTCAACATTCCAACCTTCAACATTCCAACCTTTAACATTCCAAGCTTGACATATAACCTCGGAGCGCATCTACCATGGTGAGTCAGTTTTGGCAGCGTCTTGAGGCCAAGCCATTGCCTCCTACAGAGGAGTCGATTTCGTTAAGGGTGTTGGTGCAGGCACTGGTAGTAGTAGGAATTGTGGCTGTTGATGTGGCCGCATCTACCTTCTGGAGTCTTTGGGCAGTACCCTTAAGTATTGTGGGAGCAACCTGGAGTTGGTATCGTCGTCGCCAACGTAACATTGCTCTGAAATTATTGCTGGCATTGGGGATGTTGCTGGCATTGGGAGCCTTTTTGGGCAATGTGTTCAGTCAGCTCAATGATACCCGCTTGGCTCTGGCTCAGTTGTTAGTTCAGCTGCAAATTCTCCATAGCTTTGACTTGCCCCGCCGCAAGGATTTGGGCTATTCGATGGTAATTGGGCTAATCCTGTTGGGGGTCGCTGGTACTGTGAGTCAGACTCTGGCGTTTGCCCCTCTGTTGTTAGTATTTTTAGCGATCGCATTACCGGTTCTTGTCCTGGATTACCAGTCACGCTTGGGTATATCTACGGCTAAAAAAAGTAAAAAATTATACGGTTTTACTCCCAACTACTCACCCATACCCCTAAAGCGTCTCATTTTATTTATTGGTGTAATTATAGCGCTAGGGTTAACCATTTTTGCTCTGATGCCTCGTTTCCCTGGCTATCAAATCCAGATGTATCCCGTCAGTGCTCCTGGGGAAATGGCAAACCGGAGATTTGATTCACAAAATAGGTTAATTGTTAACCCTGGCTATGTGAGCGAAGGGAAACAGCAAGGGGAAAATGGTAGTGGTGGCTCTCAAAACGCTACGGGTGCTGGTGAGTTGGATCAGACATTTTACTATGGCTTTAATAGCAAGATTAACCAGAATCTGCGGGGAGAACTGAAACCTAAGGTAGTGATGCGGGTGCGTTCTCAAGCACCGGGATTTTGGCGAGTGCTAGCGTTTGACCACTACACGGGTCAGGGTTGGGAAATTTCTCGGGATAATCAAGTCCAGAAAATAACTCGACCAAGCTGGTCCTATCGCTTCCAACTCTTACCTGCCTTGATCACAGGTCAAACCAAAAAGGTAATTCAAACCTACACAGCTGTATCAGAACTGCCGAATCTGATTCCCGCTTTGGCCTATCCGAAGGAATTGTTCTTTCCGTCGCGGGAAATCGGTATTGGACCAGAAGGCAGTTTGCGATCGCCTTTAGGTTTATTAGAAGGACTGACCTATACCGTAATATCAGAAGTTCCATTTCGCGATCGCACTAAGTTGCAGCAAGCTGGGGATAACTACCCCAAGTCGATTCAAAACTACTATCTGGATATTCCCCCCCAAATTGCAGTGAGGGTCAGGCAACGTACTGAAGAACTCCTAGCCACTTCAGAGAAACCTATAACCTCTTCCTATGAAAAAGCCTTGTATCTAGCCCAGGCGGTTAAGCAGCGTTATCGCCTCCCCCAAGACCCCTCACAATTCCCTTTTTTAGAAGAAAATCAAGATTTGGTGGAAGCCTTTCTCTTCAAGTATCAAGGTGGTTATCCTGACCACTTCTCCACCACCCTCACGATTATGCTCCGTTCCATAGGCATCCCAGCCCGATTAGTGGCTGGATTTGGCACTGGCGAATTTAACCCCTTTACCGGGTTTTACATCGTCCGCAATACCGATGCCTATGCCATGACTGAGGTTTATTTCCCTAAATACGGTTGGTTTGCCTTTGACCCCATCCCAGGTCATGAATTGCTGCCCCCCTCCGTTGAGCAATATCAAACCTTTAGTGTCTTGCGCCAGTTTTGGCAGTGGGTAGCAGGTTGGCTCCCCTCACCAATCACTGGTTTACTGAGCAACCTATGGCATTTCACTATTGGTACCATTATCCGAGTATTTGTTGGATTGTGGAAGATGGTATCTAGTGGTTGGTTAGGTATGTTGAGCGGCTTGATATTAGCGATCGCATTTGGTTTTCTGAGCTGGCTAGGTTGGCATCAGTGGAAAAACTGGCGCTATCGTTTCTGGTTGGCAACATTGCCACCAATGGAACAGATTTACCAGCAAATGATCAAGATTTTAGCAACCAAAGGGTATGTCAAACATCCGACTCAAACTCCCCTAGAGTACGCTAGCCGTATAGGTCAAGACCAGCCTAAAGCATCCGCTGAGGTCATTGAGCAGATTTCCCATGCTTATATCCGTTGGCGTTATGGAGGTCACAGACCTAATATTAAACAACTGCGGCGGCGACTGAAGCAGTTTAGCAAAAATAGGTTTAAGGTTTAAAGTTAAAGGTTGAATGTTGAATGTTTAAAGTTTAAAGTTAAAGGTTTAAACTTTAAAAGTTGTTCGCGTAGCGTGGCCTATTGGCTAAGGTTTAAAGTTTAAAGGTTGTTCGCCCCGTATTCGGTGTAGGGTTGAAGGTTGCTTGAAGGTCAACAGTTAACAGTCAACGGTCAACGGTCAACGGTCAACAAACAGACTTTTCCTTTAATGGGGTTCATCTAAAGTATTTATATAATGACTGTTCTTCTACCTGCTGTTGTTTCGGTCGGTTTAATTATCCTGATTGGATTTATTGCTGGTCGCACGTTATCTCTGGACAAGCAAACTCTTTCTCAGGTATCTCTTTATATTCTCGTACCAGCGTTGATAGCAGACAGCTTGTATCGGACAACTCTGTCTACCGAAAGCACCATTGGTTTAGTCGCTGGGTTGATCATTACCGCTGTGTTGCTTTACCTACTGAGTTGGGGATTAGGCAAACTGTTGAAATTACCACCAGTTGTCCAAAAAAGCTTTATGGTTGCTGCTATTTTTCCCAATGCTGGAAACCTGGGGCTTCCTCTCAATTCCTTTGCCTTTGGTACACCGGGTTTAGAACGCGCTATAGTATACATGATCACAGCTGCCTTGTTGATGTTTGCCATTTGTCCAGCCTTGCTTAAAGGGGGTAGCATTAGTTCTGGAGTGCGCTTAACCCTAAAACTACCGCTACTCTGGGCAATGCTGGCAGGATTAACCTGGCGTTTATTGCGCTTAAAACTGCCTTTAGGGCTAGATAAGGGTATTCACCAGTTGGGTATGGCAGCAATCCCTATCGATTTAATTGTGTTGGGGATACAATTGTCCCGCACCCCTTTGGTGATAGGACGGTATGAGGTGCTCGCTACTACCTTGCGTTTGTTGGTAGCTCCGCTAATTGCCCATACCGTTGGTCAAGCATTGGGACTGGAGGGATTAAATTTACAGGTGTTGGTGTTACAAAGTGCCATGCCTGTAGCAATTAGTACGGTAGTTTTGGTCACTGAGTTTGGGGGAGATCCTCCCTT
Source organism: Moorena sp. SIO4A5 (assembly GCF_010672005.1). NCBI lineage: Bacteria > Bacillati > Cyanobacteriota > Cyanophyceae > Coleofasciculales > Coleofasciculaceae > Moorena > Moorena sp. SIO4A5. The sequence goes on from NZ_JAAHHZ010000016.1 coordinate 58,916, forward strand.
AGTAGCACGGACAGTGGTTTTGTCTACCTTAGTGAGTTTCCTTTCTCTTCCCCTAGTTTTGTGGGCGACTACTTAGTTAGTATGTATCTATCGATAAGAGCTAAACTAGAGAATTAACGGACATAGAACTGTAAAAGATTTAACAGGATCAGTAATTATCTGGATTACTAAAGCCAGGTTAATTTGCCATGGTTAGATACAGAGATTATTTCTCTGACCATCATGCTTGAACTAGCGCTTTCAGCAATTAAAAGCAGTCATGAATACTCAACTTGCCAGTCCACCTGCTCAACACGACAGTTTAAATATCCCTACTCCCTGGGGGGGCGCTTGTCGCCCCCCCCAGCCTCAAGGGGTAATAAATCTACTAACAACTCCCTGACCCATTAGCAGCGTTTTTAAGCATTTAGGCAATTTTTAAACAGGGTGCATTATATTTTCGGAGTAATATCAGGATGCATTTAACTATTATAAAAATTACCTGTTATCAGGTAAATATAGCTGATATGATACCCAAATTAAATTTGCTTATAAGGTGTTTTAAAATTCAATTTTTTTGCCAAACCAAAACCAAGTATGATCTTGAATTGATTAGCCACACTATTATCTAGTAAACCGAAACAAAAAATAACTTGGATGATCAGCAGAACAGTAGAACTACTAGTTCGTTTTGTTTGGCAATAGATGAATATTTTTTTTTATTTTGGGCAATCCTGAAGATACTCACGCTGCGCATATCAACCATGCTCTGACTAAGGCTGGAGGCAAGACAAACTATCTCGACACTTCTCTGTTTCCTACTAAATTACGACTATCTTGGCAGCCACACACTAAAGATGGACTTCTCACCCTATCCGATGGCTATCAATTACGTCTAAGAGATATTCGTAGCATCTTTTGGCGTAATTTTTCTGGAGTTCAAATTCCCCCAATCAAAAATATATTACAGCAGAGAGTTGCTTTTAATGATGCTATGAGTCCCCTAATAACGTTGATGCAAGGAAACTCAATTCACTGGGTTAAATCATGGCAAGCTTATGAATTTGATAAGGAAAAACCTCTACAATTGAGCAAAGCTGAACAAATGGGTGTAACGATTACCCATACTCTAATTAGTAATGATCCAGAGGCTATAATTAAATTTAGGAAGTCTTGTGACCAAGTGATTTTTAAGCCAGTCTATGGTGGTGCTCATGTCCAGTTTTTAACAGAAAAACATCTACAACCAGAACGACTAAACTTAGCCCTGCGGCTTTCTCCTGTTACTATACAGGAGTATATCCCTGGCACAAATATTCGCACCTATGTAATTGGGGACTCGATGTATTCGGCAGAAATTCGCTCCAAGTCGCTCTACTTTCGAGAAGATATCGATGCTCAATTGATTCCGGTCAGGCTGCCAAAGACCGTGCAAGAGCAGTGCAAAGCTATCACTAGAGCGTTTTGGCTCCAGTGGACGGCGATTTGGCGTTTAAAGCCAAATGGTGAATACGTGTTTCTTGAAGCTAACCCCAGTCCGATGTTTTTACACTTTGAGCAACAAACTGGTTTCCCTATCACCCAAGAATTAGTTAATCTTCTGATGAGTGATATCAATTGAGTCCTGAGTCGGAAAGTGCAGAGTTCCGACTCAACAGTAAACAGTCAACAGTTAAAAGTTAATAGTCAACAGTTAACAGTCAACGGTTAACAACATTAGTATTAGACTTACAAGCTAAGGTGTGAAAACCATTCATGACATGAACCGTTGGAGTATCGGGCATGGGTATTGTGTACCAATCATTCTCCGATTCTTCTCGGCTGATTATACTACCCTGGGAATCGTATTGTTCAAAACGCAATGTACGTATGGAACGCTCAGGGCAATTAACTTGAACCGTGATAATGGCAGAATACACTCCTGGTTCGAGAGGATTACCAAATACTATCCTACTATCAAAGGAGTGAATGGGATTGCCCATTTCATCAGTAGTGCTGACCAAAGAATCGATATCGAAGTAGTGGATATTGCCTGTCTGAGCATTTGACATGACTCTGACCCAACGCCTTGGTTTTGTCTGAGCTATAGCAGTCTGAGACAGGTAAGCGATCGCAGATAAGATTAACAGAAATTTCCCCATAGAATTTACCAATAGTAGTATTAAACTATTTACTATCAATTTATTATCAACGGTGACAGCTCGGGAAGCTGCCACTGTGTTATAGTAAATAGTAAACTCTAGCAGGATTTATTTAACTGTTTCCGAAACAACCAGGCAAGCCCTATCATTCCTAAGGAGGCAGAAGACGCTGGTTCTGGTACAGACTCAGACTCAGACTTCTCTTGGGACTTCAGTAATGCTATCGTAGATTCCGCTAAGATCTGATGGCTAGCTGTCGTTGGGTGGATGCTATCCCAGAATACAAACTCGTCTGGATTAGCACAAGCAATAAACGTTGTTTCATCTAAGCACCCTTCCGTCACATTCGTGAAACCAAAGTTTCCAGGATTGGTCAAAATCTGATTAAATAGGTTATTGGCATCGAAGGATATCAGGTTAATGTCAGCTAAGGATTGGCTCAAAAGGTTAAGGGTGGAGTCCAACAGAGAGTTATGTTGGTCGGTCAAATCCGTGAGGCCAGTCGATAATACACTATCTAGTCTCAGTGATAGAGGTATCTTTCCCAAATCTGGTAAGTTAAGCACTAGGAAATTGCGAGCACCAAAGTTATACAGGGAGTTCACTGCTGTCTGTATATTGCCCACGACCTGAGTAGGATTAGGAGGGTCCGCACTCTGGTAATCATTGGCACCCGACCACAGAATATAGAGGGCGTTGGGGTCACCGATCTGATCAGATACAATCAGGTCATTGGTAAACCCTGCCACTTGCGTGAGTAATCCCGGTAACAACGCCCCGAATTCACCAAGGCCAGCTAATCCGGCTTGAGAACCACCAAAAGCAAAGTTTACGCTTTGATTAGTCGTCGCACCATTGAAGAAAAAACTCACCCGAGGGCCATCGGGAGTGATAGTGATTGGAGAAAGTATCGGCGATTCCGGTAATACCACGGACAAGTCAGCAGATCGCTTCACCTCTATGTCTAGAGCATCTGCTAGATAATCTACCCAGATAGGACCATTGCTAAAACGTCCCTGAAAGTAGGGTGGACTCTGGGGGATGATGGGAATGGTGGGATTTACCTGATTCCCTGCCTTACTGATATTGAACACATTGCCAGGATCCGATAGGCTATCACCAAACACATAAAGATTACTAAAATCTAAATCATATGCCCTAGCTTCAGAGGGCAACATTAAAGAGAATAGAGAAAATCCGAAGGCCGTAATTGCGTTTTTCATCGTTGATTGTCTGTGATTGTGCCTAGCCGTTTCAAGCCAAAACTAAAAACCTACAGACATAGAGTACTGCTTTGGGTGACTCTCGTTATTAAGATATTGCAAAATTTTTGGGTTATAGTATAAATAAACAATAAAGTATTAAAATAAATTTAATCAGCCTAGATATGGTATCATGTCCGGAAACATCGCTCTTGTAAAGCATGGGTAATTGATAATTGGTAATGGGGAATTGGTAAGTAGTGTGATTACTACCAAGCTATTCCCTATTCACCCTTACCGATTCCTAAAACAAACAACAACAAAGAATACTACCGAAACAACCGGACACGATCTGAAAGGTTAGTCGCTTTTAAAAAAAATACGGTTATGGCATTTAGATACTCTACCAGTGGTGCTACATCAGTCATTTCCAGAAGAGTAGCTGAAAAACATTCTACTTATTCTCCTAGCAAGAATGAACTCCATGATGTCCAGGAGCCGATTATCACTGCTCCCCTAGAAGTGCGCCGAATTATAGAGCGAGTCTTGCAGGCAGAAAAGGATAAACTCTATATGAAAACTCCCCGTAATATTAATGATGATATCCTGAAAATTGTCAAGGAAGAAGTTCAGTCAATAACCCCATCCTCTTAGGTTGGGGCTTGGGTAGACGACCAACTGTCCGTGTTTGACTAGACCATTGAGCCGAATTTTGGTACGAACATCCGGATGCTTCCCCAGTCCGGATCTCTTCAAAACTGTGTCGTCAGTTGCTGTTAGACAGGACATCTTAGATTCGGTGGTCGTTCGCGTAGCGTGGCCTACGGCCAGGGGACGGGTAATCAACCCAAATACTTTTCTCGTGAGGTTTATCACCATGCTACGAGTTCCAGTTATTTCACCTGATGGCAAACCATTGATGCCTACAAAAGCCTCTCGTGCTCGGCGTTGGCTTAATCAAGGTTTAGCTGTTATTTACCAAAACGATCTAAATGTTTTTGCTGTTCAGTTAGTCAACCAACCGTCTGGAGAACAAACTCAGGACATTGCTATTGGGATTGATCCTGGAAAAATGTTTTCTGGTATTGCTGTTCAGTCAAATAATGCCACTCTTTGGACAGGGCATTTAGTGTTGCCGTACAACAAAGTCCGCGTGCGCATGGATACTCGACAAATGATGCGAAAAACTCGTAGAAGCCGTCGAATAAACCGCAAGGTACCTTACTCGCAAAGGTCTCATAAACAAAAACGATTCTCAAATAGAGTAAGCAAAAAGGTACCTCCTTCAATTCGAGCAAACCGCCAGTTAGAGCAAAGAGTAGCCAAAGAACTTAGTCTTTTGTACCCAGTAAAAGTCATCGTTTATGAAATAGTCAAGGCTAGGGGAAACAAGGGTTTTTCTCCTGTTATGGTAGGCCAATATTGGTCAATATCTCAGCTAGAAAAAATAGCCCCAGTCACTCAAAAAAAAGGCTGGGAGACTGCTCTAAAAAGGGAAGCGTTAGGACTAGTCAAGGACAAAACCGACAAAAGTCGGCAGTCAGTCAACACTCATGCGGTAGATGGGATAGCTTTAGCTGCTACTCAATTCTTCCGGCGCAATAATTACTATCACAGTAAAGGCAAATTGAGTGTTCCAGAAAACTGCAATATAACTAACACTTTACTCTTTGTTATTAGACGTGCTCCTATAAGTCGTCGTCAATTACACCTGTTGCAATTTTCTAAAGGTGGAAAACGGCGCAAATATGGTGGAACAACTACTAGTCATGGTTTTCGCAAAGGAGATTATGTTGAAGCTGTTAAAGCCGGAAAAGTAACCCGTGGTTGGGTGAGCGGCGGAACAGCAAAACAGGTTTCCGTTAGCGATATCGATTGGAAGCGGATAGGACAATTCACTGCCCGCAAAGTCCGACTCCTAAAACGTTCAACGGGCTTAATTGTAAACCACTAATTGGAGGCGCGGCTTTCGTACCCACCCTGTAGAGGGATGGGGACGAAAGCCGCGAAGACTTATGAAGCTGCTATCGATTCAGCTATGTAATTTTCGTCAGTTTTATGGTAAGACTCCCGTGATTGTGTTAGCTAGTGGCGAGCGAAACACTACGATTATTCATGGGAATAATGGTGCTGGTAAGACTACCATCCTGAATGCTTTTTCGTGGGTACTCTATGAGAGATTTAGTGCTGCTTTTGCTTCAGAAGACCAACTGCTGAATAAGCGAGCTCTTGCTGAAGCTCAGTTCAATAAACCAGTAGACTGTTGGGTAGAAGTAGCATTTGAACACAATAATAAACGCTACCAAGTCAAACGTCTATGTCGTACTTACAAAACTGAGGTAGGAGTCGAGCAAGGTAACACAGAATTGTATCTCCAAATCGCTGGAGATGATGGACGCTGGTTATTGCCTCAACAACTACCTGAGGATATTATTGGTCAAATTTTACCAGCTAGTTTGCACCAATACTTCTTTTTTGATGGAGAACGAATTGAACAACTGGTACGCTCCGATAAAAAGTCAGAAGTTGCGGAAGCAACCAAGACCTTGCTAGGGGTAGAAGTTTTAAATCGCTCCATTAAACATTTAAGGGAAGCGAAAAAAACCTTAGACTATGAATTATCTTTAATTGGTGACTCTGAAACTAAGCAATTGCTTAAACAACAGCGAAAATCGGAAAAGAAGAGCCAGAGTCTAATCAAGCGTCAAAGGGAAATCAAGCAGGAGTTAGAGGATCAAGATGAGCTAAAGAAGACAATTGGTCAACGGTTATTAGAACTCGGTGGCGCTCAGGAGTTACAACAGCTGCGGGATGAACTAGAAGCTAGAGAAAAGTTAATTAGAGAACAGCTAAAACAAAGTCAACATATTTTGAAACGAGCTATATCAACTCGTGGCTATACCGTGCTGCTCTCAGAGGTAAGCTCAACTTTTCAAGAAATTGTCAAAGATTTAATCACCGAAAGAGGGGAATTACCTGTTGGAATTAAGCGGCAATTTGTTGGGGATTTACTTAAACACAAGCGCTGTATCTGTGGTGTAGAATTAACTGAGGGAACTCATGCTCATCAGCAAGTAGCAGCCTGGATGGATAAAGCCGGAATGGCTGAAGTGGAAGAAACCGCAATAAGGATGGGTTCCCAGGTTGATGAAATTAACCAACAGGTGCCTGAGTTTTGGCAGGATGTTGACCAACAACAAGATACTATTGCTCAGGGAAGAACTGAGCTTTCTAGAATTGAGACCCAACTAGATGATATCAAGAAAAAGTTACGTAACTTTCCCGATGAGGATATCAGTCTGCTCCAACAACAATTAGATGAGATAGATACTAGGATTCGGGAGCTAACTCTAGAACAAGGAGGGAATCAACAACAACTTGAACAGTTGGATACAGACATTGACTTAAAGGATAAGCAGATTGCTAAGCACAAAATGAATGAAAGTAAGCAGGCGTTGATACAGCGACGGATTGCTGCTGCTCAAGATTCTATTGAACGGTTAATTGAAGTGAGGGAACGTTTGGAAACTCAGTTTCGTACTTCTTTGGAGAAGCGGGTCCAGGAGATATTTATCTCAATTTCTTTTACACCCTATATCCCTAAGTTGAGTGATAAGTATGAGTTAACCTTAGTAGAAAGTACTCTTGGAGAAGAAAATCTAGTTGCTGCGTCTACGGGAGAAAATCAGATTCTAAGTTTATCCTTTATCGGCGGAATTATTGACCGAGTTAGGGATTGGAGTCAAGAGCATTCTCTGATGGGACCTGATAGTAGTACTTTTCCTATTGTAATGGATTCTCCCTTTGGAAGCTTGGATGAAATCTATCGTCGGCGAATTGCTAATATCTTACCTAGACTGGCGAATCAATTAGTAGTTTTAGTGACTCAGACTCAGTGGCGAGGAGAAGTGGCTGATGAGATACTTCCTTTTCTTGGTAAAGAGTATGTGTTGACTTACAATTCTCCTAAGTCTGATTGTGAAGAAGATGTTATTGAGCTAGCTGGAAATCGTTATGATTTGGTAAGGCGTAGTCCAAATCAGTTTGAATATACTGAGATTGTCGAGGTCGATAATGATAGCTAGTTTGTTGAAGCTTCATGGTTTATTACCCAAGTAAGTGGGGAGTTTAGCGTGAATTAGACTGTGCTTTAAGGTGATACCGTTTTTTTTAACTAATTCTCCCTCTACCTATTTGGTATTATTCCGGTAATCCTTAAGCCAGTATTCTAAAGAGATAATTTTTGCTACCTGACAAACTAATGTTGATGCTACCATAATTAGTTACTATTTTGTTATTCTACAAGCTGAGTGCGATGCTCTTTCAGAGCCGCTACGCGAACGCATCTAGTAATCCCATCTAGTAATCCCATCTAGTAATCCGATTTTTTTTTGGCAACAATACTCCCCTTAACAATACGTCAAATTTATGAGTTATGAATCCTGACTCCCTATCTCTACTCCCTACTTTCTACTCCCTACTCCCATTAACCCATCACTTTCTCCCTAAACCGATAAAAAACATCTGTATATAGATATAAATCAAATCTATATAGTTAATACAATGTCTTACAGTGAATTTACTCTAGATACACTCAAAAATAAATTTAACCTATCGATTCAAGAACGAGTTAATTTATTTGAATCAGTTGAACCAGTTACTCCTAGCCCTTTATTAAACGAGATTTTGGAAGAAAACCTTCCTCTAGGATTGGAAATCGATACCGAAAAAGCCCGCTCTGAATTGATTGTTTCTCCTATTTTAGTTGAAATTCGCAAGCAATTTAACCGTAAAATTAGCCTTTTCTCTGGGACAGAGTTTACTATTGATAAGAGTAAAGGGCTAAACGGTAGGTGTGATTTTATCATTAGTCATTCTCCTGAACAGTTGGATGTTACTGCTCCCATTGCTATTCTAGTTGAAGCAAAAAACGATAACCTTAAATCCGCTATCCCTCAGTGTATTGCTGAAATGGTTGCTGCTCAAATTTTTAATGATCACAAAAATAATCCTATTCCGTTTATCTATGGTGGAGTAACAACTGGCAGCCTCTGGAAATTTATGAAATTGGTCAAAAATTCGGTTTATATTGAGTCAGAAGAACACTTTATTGGTAATTTAGAGGCTCTGCTCGGTATTCTGTCACAGATTATTAATAGCACTCGCCCTCAATCTCTTGCTGAAACCTAGTGATAATTCTGGGATAGTGGCCAGAAAAATCGGGAAGTATAGCGCTACGCGCAAGTCAGAAGTTAGAAGTCAGAAGTCAAAAGTAAGCTATGACTAAGTTTCGGAGTTTATGAATGTCAAACATCTGAATGCGTAGTGCTATATAATATAATAGAGACTAAATCAAGGGGTAAGCAATAATATTATTGGTTTCAGTAGTGTTTTGGTTATTGTTATGATTATCAATATTGTTAATAGTTATGATTTGGTATTGAGATGTTGATGCTCCTTCTGGAGAATAGTGTGAATTGTCACAAGTAGTCAATATTATTGAAGTGACTAGGGTTGAGGGTTACCTTGCTGCTTATGTTGAAGAATATAAGGGGTAAATTGTGCTATAATATTGTAAGTTTTAACATCATCTCACGTAAAACAAAGAACATAAGCTGATAGCTGACGGCTGAATGCTTACAATAGCACTAGATACCCTACTCATTGCACAATAGAATAGTTATTTGCTATATCCTCTACTATGCCCATTGTCCTAACCGATACCAAAAACTTACTCTGTGACCTAATTGCTCAATATGGCTCCCGCGTCGATTACTTAGCCATTCGCTTAGAAGAAGCCGAAGGAACTAGCATTTTATTACGGGGTGACAAGATAGAAACCCTGAGTGAAGGTCTGTCTATCGGTGGACAAGTAAGGGCATGTTATAATGGAGGATGGGGTTTTTCGAGTTTTAACCAGCTTAGCGCTATTAAAGAACGAGTCGAAGATGCGATCGCAGCAGCTAGGATTGTGGGTAATCAAGAAACCACCCTTGCTCCCATTGAACCAATACAGGATGTTTGTAAGTTACCCCTGACTGGTACAGACCCTAGGGAAATTCCCTTGGCGCAGAAGAAAGCATTATGCGATCGCTACAATCAAATTCTCAGAAGTTATGACAATAGCATTGCTACTACTTCTGTCCGGTATGGGGATATTAACCAACGCATCATCATTGCTACTTCCGAAGGTACCTTGATAGAGCAGTCTTGGGCAGATCTGGAAATGCGTTTTGCTGCTACTGCTCGTAATGGCGATAGTGTCCAAACTGGTAGAGAAACTATTGGCTCTCGCCAAGGCTATGAAGACCTAACCAATCTTGATCAACAAGTCCATGGAGCAGCTCAACGTGCTGTCGATGCTCTATCCTTACCACCAGTTACAGGTGGTAATTATACAGTAGTTATCGACCCCATTCTGACTGGTTTGTTTGTCCACGAAGCCTTTGGACACCTTTCTGAAGCCGACATGGCTTCAGAAAATCCTGACTTACTAGAAGTGATGAGTATAGGGCGTCGTTTTGGCCCAAAAGAATTACAAATCTTTGATGGAGCTGCTCCCCAAGGACACCGGGGTAGCTATTTCTACGATGATGAAGGCACTCCAGCCACTACCACTCAGTTGATTAAAGATGGTGTATTAGTTGGACGTCTTCACTCCCGTGAAACTGCTGGTAGATTAGGGGAAACTCCTACTGGTAATGCTCGTTGTCTCAATTACCACTATCCCCCGATTGTTCGGATGACTAATACTTGGATAGGACCTGGAGCTACTCCAGTAGCACAGTTGTTCGATGATATCACAGTAGGAGTTTATGCTCGCAATTGGCTAGGAGGTATGACTAATGGCGAAATGTTTACCTTTAGCGCTGGAGAAGCTTGGATGATTCGCAATGGTCAAATTGCTGAACCTGTGCGAGATGTCACCCTTTCTGGTAACGTGTTCAAGACCTTAGCTGATATTGAAGCTATTGGTGATGATTTCTATTGGGATGAATCCGGTGGCTGTGGTAAAGGTGGACAAAGTGGCTTAGCTGTAGGCTGTGCAGGACCAAGTTTAAGGATTCGGAATGTGGTAGTTGGTGGAGAAGTTGAAGGTTGAAGGTTTGAAGGTTGTTCGCGTAGCGTGGCCAAAGGCCAAGGTTTGGAGGTTGAAGGTTGGAGGTTTGGAGGTTGAAGGTTGGAGGTTGAAGGTTGGAGGTTGAAAAACAAAGGAGTAATGGCTAATCGAGCATTAGTAACAGTCGAAAACTATTCTCCAAAGTCCCACTCTGCTATCTGTCGTTGTCTGTGATCCAGAGTTCCCTACAACTGTAGCAAAAGCAATGAGTATCCAACGCTTGGTGATATCACCTACACAGTGTCAAGACCAAGGGATTGTTTTAACTGATGCCCAACAGCATTATCTAATTAGAGTGTTGCGGCTGAGAAAGGGCGATCGCTTTATTGCTATGGATGGAGAGGGTGGCTGGTACGTTAGCGAGCTAGAAGGTGATTTGACTCAAGCTAAAATTGTCGCATCTGAGCACATTCAAACTGAATTGCCTAAACAGGTAACCTTGATGGCGGCTATGCCTAAAGGGAGTGGATTTGAGCAAATTTGTCTGATGGCAACGGAGTTGGGAGTGACTCGGATTGTGCCGTTGAAAAGCGATCGCACTTTACTCAATCCTAGCCCTCAAAAGCTCCAGAGGTGGCGACGGATTACCCAAGAAGCAGCAGAGCAATCAGAACGGGAAGTTGTACCGAAAATTCTTGACCCTGTTGACTTTTCCGATAGTCTTCAGTTACCGGAAACCCTAGAAGCCTATCGCTATATTTGTGTAGCTCGGGGAAAGGCTCCCCATCTACTCAATTGCTTATTAGATTTACGATTAGGATTGGATACTGGCCAAACAGACCCTGCTCAACATCCTGGCATTGTCATTGCTACCGGACCTGAGGGTGGTTGGACAACTCAAGAGCTAGAACAAGCCACTGCTGCTGGATTTATCGCTGTTTCTCTAGGAAGTCGTATTCTCCGAGCTATCACTGCTCCTATTGTTAGCTTGTCTATAGTAGCAGCAGTGTCGGAATCATCAGTTAAGGCAAACGGTGAGGATTTTGCTTAAGCAATTAATAACATCCATGGGCAACTTAGGCAATAAACTGGGTTTGTCCATGGTTCAATTCAATTACTATAGCGCTAGTTTAAGTGTGAAATTCAATCTAATCAACCCATACAACCCTTAACTCTTCTAAAAGGGTAGGGCTAGTAAAAAAAATTTGATCACCAAATTTTCGCAAACTATAGCGTTATAGTAAGCTAACTGAAATAAAAATAGCGCTAGATAATTTTTGCTCGAAATAAAAATAGCGCTATTTTAAAAAAAGATTAAATCCAATTACTTTATACACCCCGTAAGCCCTGAATAAGGTTCGCGCTATAGTATAGCTTCCATGAATCCCAAAATTAAATTAGCGCTATAGTATAGCCATCAACACTAATCATCCCATATACTCTTTACAACCCCTAAAAGAGTAGCGCTATTTAAATTTCCGGTATCACTTTATGAATTTTTGTAAAAATTTGGCAAATACAGAAATAATGTGTTATTCTAAGTATAGCGCTAATTAAAGGAGCAAAAAAAATGACCGTAGTCGGAACTACCCAAGCAGCTTTTCTTCTAGGAATTTGTGTCCAACGAGTCCGTCAACTTCTCAAAAATGGCAGAATTAAGGGTGCTCAAAAAGTTGGCAGATTTTGGCAAATTCCCCTATTTAACGGCTTGCCCAAGGTCAGTCCCGGTCGCCGTGGACCAAAGGGAACCTGGAGAAGAGGTTTCCAAAAGGTGGCCACTTACGTTCATGTCAACCAGAACGTCATTAGGCAAAATAAAAAGAACGACACCTACGAGCCTGTCCTAACCGTCAAACAAGGTAATCGCAACACCTACGGTCATTATGTGGAAATCAAAGGACCGTCTCGGTTAGTTTATCAACCTAATTGTCCCAAGGATTGTGGAGCTACAGTGTGGCTGGAAGTTGATCCTTCTGTGGAAATTTTGACCAAACTTTTTGGCTAGTGGGACTTTACTATTTTTGGGTCTGTTTAGGGGAACTAGCAGTGAATCGTTAAATACTTTTAGACTGTGACAAGTAATTTATATTCAAAGAAAACTGTAGTTGTTGCTAAATCGGATAGGGCTGACTACACAACAATTGCGGAGGCGATTAAAAATGCCCAACCTGAAACCATAATTTTAGTAAAGCCAGGGATTTATAGAGAAAGCATTGTTATTGATAAATCTCTAGAAATTTTAGGAGATGGGAAAGTCTCCGATATTGTTATTGAGGCCACTAATCTGAACTGCATTCTGATGCAAACAGACTATGCAATAGTGCGAGGCTTCACTTTGCGAGAATCCACTGTAGGTGTGTGTGTCCCCAAGGGACAGTTAATCCTTGAAGATTGTGATCTGACCGCCTATGACTGTGGTATAGTTATTTGTGGTTCTGAAGCAAATCCCATTATTCGTCGCTGCTGTATTCATGATGGGCAAGGTAACGGTATTCAGATTAAAGATAATGGTCAAGGAGTAATAGAAGACTGCGACATCTATGGCAATACTTATTCAGGAGTGAAGATCGATAAAGGTGGCAATCCCATGATCCGTCGCTGTCGTATTTATGATGGTAAAAGTTGCGGTATTTCGATTAAATACAATGGATTAGGAACTATAGAAGACTGCGACATATATGGCAATACTTATTCAGGAGTGTATATTGACAAAGTTGGCAATCCCACGATTGGTCGCTGTCGTATTTATGATGGAAAAAAAGACGGAATTTGGATTACAGACAATGGATTAGGCACCCTAGAAGACTGCGACATTTATGGTAATACTTATCCAGGAGTGTATATCGGTAAAGCTAGCAATCCCACTATCCGTAACTGTCGTATTTATGATGGTAAAGAAGACGGAATTTGGATTACAGACAATGGATTAGGCACCCTAGAAGACTGCGACATCTATGGCAATACTTATTCAGGAGTGTCTATTGATAAAGGTGGGAATCCTACTATCCGTCGCTGTCGTATTTATGATGGCAAAGAAGACGGAATTGAAATTAAATACAATGGTCAAGGAGTAATAGAAGACTGCGACATTTATAGCAATAATTATCAAGGAATTAAGATTAATAAAAATAGCAATATCACGCTCCGTAACTGTCGTATTTATGATTGTAAATAAAACGGAATTTGGATTACAGACAATGGATTAGGCACCATAGAAGACTGCGATATCTATGGCAATACTTATCAAGGAGCTAAGATCACTAAAGGTAGCAATCCTACCATCCGTAGCTGTCGGATTTATGATGGCAAACAAACCGGGATTTGGATTACAGACAATGGATTAGGCACCATAGAAGACTGCGGCATCTATGGCAATATTGCTTCAGGAGTGCAGATCGATAAAGCTAGCAATCCCACGCTCCGTAACTGTCGTATTTATGATGGTAAACAAAACGGAATTTTGATTATATACAATGGATTAGGAACCCTAGAAGACTGCGACATCTATGGTAATACTTATCGAGGAGTTGATATCGATAAAGCTAGCAATCCCACGCTCCGTCGCTGTCGTATTTATGATGATAAACAAAACGGAATTTGGATTACAGACAATGGATTAGGAACCCTAGAAGACTGCGACATCTATGGTAATACTTATTCAGCAGTGCAGATCGATAAAGGTAGCAATCCTACTCTCCGTCGCTGTCGTATTTATGATGGTAAAAGTTTCGGAATTGGGATTACAGACAATGGATTAGGAACTCTAGAAGACTGCGATATCTATGGTAATACTAGTCTAGGAGTGTCTATTGATAAAGGTAGCAATCCCACGCTCCGTCGCTGTCGTATTTATGATGGTAAAAGTTTCGGAATTGGGATTACAGACAATGGATTAGGAACTCTAGAAGACTGCGACATCTATGCTAATACTAGTCTAGGAGTGCAAATTAATAATAACAGTAATCCTACTCTCCGTCGTTGTCGAATTGAAAACCATCCTTTTCCAGGAATTCAAATTGAAGAAGGATGTAATCCATTGTTTCGTCGCTGTATTCTTAGGAGTAATAGACCATTCTATTTAGGAATTGCTGGTATACTAAGTCTTTCTATTGCCTTACCTGTAGCTATAGCTGGGGGTTTGGTAATTACTCCCACTATAGCTTTAGCCTTAGCTGTGATTGGATTTGTATTTTACAAACTGCGTAAAAATAGGTTTAATAAACAATATATTATCGAAATAATATCTCTCACCCTAGTATTAGGCGCAAATTTAGGATATACTTTTTTGCTAAGTTTTAATATTTATAGCTTTTTAGCCTCATTGATAACGGGTTGGGCCTGGCAAAGTAGGCTTTTTAAGCCACTTTTTAAGCAATCTAAGTTAGTATCCAAGTATCAGCTTAATAGATCTCTTTAATTCAATTATTTTTCGGTGAACTATGCTCTAAATCTTGAGGTATAACCAGTTTTAAAGACTGGGTAATTATCAATAATGATAAGTTAATGACATAAGGTTGGGATAAGTTTTTCACTCCAATTCGTTGACTGTCGGATATTTCAGCAATTTTTGATGATCATGCGTACGCCTTCAGCCTTGTTGATCGCCCTATCATTCACATTGGCCAGCAAAAGCGGTCAATAACTATAACAGTAGTTAAATTTTTCCACTCAATCCTCCGACTGTCGTAAATTCCAGCAATTTGGGCTAATCGCGATCGCGTAGCTTGACTGCATGTCAATCGCACTAGCAACAGCAACAAAGCCGTGAAAATCCTTGGATTATCGAAAATTCCAGCAATTTGGGCTAATAACAATAGCGCTAGCTTAATCAACCCACGATAGTTATCGAAAATTCCAACAATTTGGGCTAATAACAATAGCGCTAGCTTAATCAACAAAGGGTGAAAATCCTTTACTGTCGAAAATTTCAGCAATTTTGGGTAATCACGATACTACTAGCAACAGCAACAAAGCCGTGAAAATCCTTACTGTCGGAAATTTCAGCAATTTTAGAAATAATGCGATCGCGTTAGCTTGAGCAACGCGCGATAGTTATCGAAAATTCTAGCAATTTGGGCTAATAACAATAGCGCTAGCTTAATCAACCCACGATAGTTATCGAAAATTACAACAATTTCGGATGATCACGATAGCGCTAGCAACAGCAACAAAGCCTGAAAATCCTTTACTGTCGGAAATTTCAACAATTTTAGAAATAATGTGATCCCCCCTTGTTGAGCAACAAAGCCGTGAAAATCCTTTACTGTCGGAAATTTCAACAATTTTGGATAATCTCGATACTGCGTTGGTTGAGCAACAAAGGGTGAAAATCCTTTACTGTCTGAATTTCCAGCAATTTTAGAAATCATGCGTTCGCGTAGCGGCTCGTAGCGAGCATCGCGTTAGCAACAGCAACGGGCGATAGTTATGGAAAATTACAACAATTTCGGATGATCACGTTCGCGTAGCGTGACCAAAGGTCAATAGCGCTAGCAACAGCAACAAAGCCTGAAAATCCTTTACTGTCGGGATTTCCAGCAATTCGCGATCGCATAAGCGCGGAAGCTGAGCCCTTTGGCCACGCTTTGCGTTCGCGTAGCGTCGGCTTTGCCGAAACGCTTCCGGAGCGTAGCGTGACTGCATGTCAATGGCGCGTTGGTTGAGCAACGGGCGATAGTTATCGAAAATTCCAGCAATTTGGGCTAATAACGATAGCGCTAGCTTAATCAACGCGCGATAGTTATCGAAAATTACAACAATTTCGGATGATCACGATAGCGCTAGCAACAGCAACAAAGCCTGAAAATCCTTTACTGTCGGGATTTCCAGCAATTTTCGATAATCAGGATACTACTAGCAACAGCAACAAAGGGTGAAAATCGTTCACTGTTGGAAATTTCAACAGTTATCGTAAATTCCAACAATCTAAGAAATTATGCGATCGCACAAGCGATCACATTCTTCGATCTTACTCTTCAGATTCTTTCTCCATAGGCTCAGGTAAATCAAAAATAATAATAAATTTCCCATCAGGCATCAGTCGTTTAAGTGCCTGCAAATGCCCTTCGGCATCGGACCGGTTCCGGTAACGACCAACAACGACCCGTTGCATTTGTGGCAATAGGTGAATGACCGCCCATGGATAGAGGCGTTCAGAGTACGTCATAATTTTAGGTATCTCCTTAACTGGGGGACTAGAGCCAGCCCTAGACCCTGGAAAATCGTTGGCTGGCTCTTAACGTTTTCACGTCTATAATACTACTATAGCATATAAATAATCTTTAATTATAACATATTTGAAAAACTTTTGTAACAAACTTGTCAGGGAGTAGGGAGTAGGGAGTAGGGAGTAGGGAGATAGAGAAGATTCTGATTAACGGTAATTATCTTGATTTACAGCAATTTTCGCCCCCCTAGCCCCCCAATTTTGGGGGGAAATTGAGTTAAAGTCCCCCAGAATTGGGGGACCCACGGGGGCTTGTAGCTAAAGGGAGTGAGGTCGATTCATCTGAAAACAGCTGTAAATTAGCGCTAGATAAATTCGACCAAAGTATAGCGCTAATTTAACCTACTCCCTCAATTATCCCAAATACTCCTTAACACCCCAAAAAATCAGCGCTAGATAAATTCGGCTAAAGTATAGCGCTAATTTAAACTACTCACTTAATTATCCCAAATACCCCTTAACACCCCAAAAAATCAGCGCTAGATAAATTCGGCTAAAGTATAGCGCTAATTTAAACTACTCACTTAATTACCCCAAATACCCCTTAACACTTTAAAAAGTGAGCGCTAGATAAATTCGGCTAAAGTATAGCGCTAATTTAACTTAATACCTTAATAATCCCAAATATCCCTTAAGACTACAAAAAGTCAGCGATTTTAACTGCTCCCTAGGAGCATCTGATTTTACACTTAAGTTAAAGGCGAGAGACCGAATGTCTAACACTTGGTGATCTAACACCTAACGCTATCATGCTTAAGCAAATTGCTGATGCTTTTGAGCACCATGATTATCAAACTGCTGCGCGATTAATTAAACAACTTCTGAAGCAAGAGCCCAATAATCCCTGGACACAGCTTTATCTAGGACGGCTCCAGGAAGTCAGAGGTAAGCTAGAAGCAGCTGAAAGAATCTATCGACAGTTACTGAAAGGAACACCTGTTCCTAAAATTATGGCGCAAGCTCGTCAGGGACTAGCACGCTTAGAAGCTACGGCAAAAGAACAGCGCCGACAAGCCCTAGCCCAAGCAACGGCTGACCCTGAAAGTAATCAATTGGGAGTATTAGTCCTAAAGCCGATCAGCCAACAAGATAAACCAAAAGCAGCTCAAAACTTAGCTCGTATCCTGGGGATAGACCCTTACACCGCAAGGCTACAGCTACCTACGAGAGGCTGGCGTTTATATCGCACTGGACCAGTGGGAGAACTTAAGTATTATGGCTCCTTACTGCGAGAAGCATCAATAAAATGTTTGTGGGCATCTGTAGCAGATATCAAAACAATTAATATCTATCAAGTTAAGTATTTTTCTGACAGTAGTGACCAGGAAACTACTGTAGTTTGTCACAACTCTCAGGGACAGTTGGGGTCTTTTAGCTTTAACTGGTCGGAAGTGACCCAACGAGTAGACGGACGGTTGCCTTTGTTTGAGAAGGTAGTAGACTTAGATGCGCGACGGAATTTAACTCGCAAAACCCAAACCTTAGACTATGCCATGGTTTGTGACTTGCATTTACCAAAGCGCCACAGTATTCTCAGACTATGCGATCGCAATTATCAATTTCAGCAAGGAATTGCTCTAACCCTCAAGCCAGTTTCTCATCAGAACAAGCAATCCCAAGACTCTCGTATACACCAAAGCACTACAAGAGTCAACTGGAACAACTTAGCTGATTACTTAAATGTTCGATTGCTTGAGAAGCCAGTATGGTCTGACTTTAGCACCTTTGCGCAAACTGCTCTAGACTACCAAGATATGCTAGAAAAATTGGAGTCTCATATCGACTTATTTCGCCTGGTCGAGACTCCTTGGGATCCAGCATTTCAGTTGTATAGTGGACTAGTGTTTCTTGAGTAATAACTAATCTATTAACGAGGGGTCTGCATCTGAGCAGCCATGTCGAGGAACTTATTCATGCTAGGACCAGGACGCCGACGAGGCATGATCATTGGTACGTATTTGGTCGCAAAGGTCGTTTCCGGCTGCCCTTTTGCCTTGTTATTGACAAGTGCTGCTGCTGAATTGATTGCCGCTACTGGTGTTGGCTCAGGAGCAGCTGCCTTGTTTTTAGCTTCTGCTTCAGCTTGTTTCTTAGCCTTTGCTTCAGCCTTAGCCTTTGCTAGTTGTTCTTTCTTCGCTTGACGAGCAGATTTAGTATCAGCAGCAACAGCTGTTGGTTCTACGGTCGGAGTTTCAACTGTTGCTTCAGCTGTTGCTACTGGGGTCGGAGTTTCCACTGTTGCCTCAGCTTTAGCCGGTTCTGGCTTCTGTTCTACCGCCGGTTGCTCGGGGGTGCTAGTTTCGCTTTCGTCTAGCTCCAGATAAAAGCCCTTGGATTTATTGCGCTTAAACAAACCTACCATTTACAAATACCTCTCTAAATTAGTTTTAATGGAAGCTATTACCCTCAGTGCGATCGCAGCTGGGGCTACAAGCTTGGCCCAGGACATATATCGGTAATCGGTAATCGGTAATCGGTAATTGTGCTTAATCCTTACTGATCACCTTTACCAACTAACCATTTACTGACAAACCCGACTCTGTCCTGGCTTAAGTGAATAGGCTCACTGCTTATCTTGGGTGACCAATCGTTTGATGAAACTTAACCAAACGTTGCATTTGTTTAATAATTATGAGTGAATACTTCACTTATTGCAACATTTTAAAGAGTTTTGTTCATTAAACTTTACATTAAGCCCTTTCTAAGTATATTTACTTAGATTTTTAGAGCTAAAGACCACCAGGTAATTTAGAAAAGTTTACAGTTATCTCAGATTTTTGAGGAAAGCTATGGAAATTCGACGGATTGCTGAAGTTTTGCGCAATGGTCAACCAGATCAGTCTTTGACCATTCAAGGCTGGGTACGGACAAAACGAGAATTAAAGGACTTTGCCTTTATGGAAGTCAACGATGGCTCCTCCATGGCAAATTTACAGGTAGTGCTCAATCCAGACTTGTCAGATTATGAGACTATCCTGAAACGGCTTAATACTGGCTCATCAGTAGAAGTCACTGGTATACTAGTAGAATCTCTTGGCAAGGGACAGCGCATTGAAGTAAAAGCATCATCGGTGACAGTATATGGGGAAGCAGATGCCAATTATCCCCTACAGAAGAAACGGCACTCCTTTGAATTTTTGCGCACCATTAGCCATTTGCGATCGCGTACCAATACCCTAGGTGCAGTGTTCCGAGTTCGGAATGCCTGTTCCAATGCCATTCATCAGTTTTTCCAAGAACGAGGCTTCTTGTGGGTTCATACCCCAATTATCACCGCTAGTGACTGTGAAGGAGCGGGGGAGTTGTTCAGTGTCACTAACCTAGACTTAAAGAACATTCCCAAAACCGATAATCAAGCAGTCGATTACACTCAAGACTTTTTTGGACGACCCACTTACCTGACCGTCAGTGGTCAATTACAAGCAGAAATTATGTCAATGGCGTTTCGGGATGTGTACACCTTTGGTCCTACATTCCGAGCCGAGAATTCTAATACCTCTCGACATCTAGCAGAATTTTGGATGGTCGAGCCTGAGATGGCATTCTGCGATTTGAAGGGGGATATGGATTTAGCAGAAGCCTTTCTCAAGCATGTATTTAAGTCAGTATTGGAAAACTGTCCAGAAGATCTGGAATTTTTCAACAAGCGGATAGATAACAATGTTCTCGCTACTGCTGATAATATTATCAATAATCAGTTTGAGCGGATTACTTATACAGATGCGATCGCATTACTGGAGAAAACGGATCGTAAGTTTGAGTATGCGGTCAGTTGGGGTGTAGATTTGCAGTCAGAACACGAACGGTATCTAGCCGAAGAGTTGTTTAAAAAGCCCGTCATTGTCACGGATTATCCAGTAGAGATTAAAGCCTTTTATATGCGCTTAAACGACGACGAAAAGACTGTAGCAGCAATGGATGTGCTTGCGCCTAGGATTGGGGAGATTATCGGTGGTGCTCAGCGGGAAGAACGGCTGGATATATTAGAGAAGCGAATTCAGAATCAGGGGATGAATCCAGAAGATTTATGGTGGTATTTGGATTTGCGACGTTATGGTACAGTGCCCCATGCTGGATTTGGTTTAGGATTTGAGCGATTGGTGCAATTTATGACTGGTATGGCAAATATTCGGGATGTAATTCCGTTTCCCAGAACTCCTTTAAGTGCAGAGTTCTAAAAATCAAAACTATGGTTGGTTCTGCCCACAGCCGCCAAAGATGGGTAGTGGTAAAGATGTCGTGGTTTGGCTACGGTCTGGTAAAGGTAACGGAAGCTAAAATCACGAATTGTTTACCACTACCCAAAACTAGATTGACACAGTACTAGCTAAGTGCAGCATGGCTACGGTCATAGGTAGAGCGGAAACTAGGATGGGGTTTGCCTTGGATAGTACCCCAGTAGTCAGAATCTAAGCTATCTAGTCCTACTTCGGAAGCAACGCGACCGAGCATAGATTGCTGACGATTTTTGATCATGTGATGGTGATTCATCATCAGAGCCCTAGCTTTTTCTTGAGTAGACATTTTCCTTTCTCCGATTGCTTATATAAGATTGTTATGGAATTAACTTCCCTTACATTTATAACTATAGCAGTTATTCTGTATCAAAAACTACAAAATTACTTTTAGTTACAAATCTTAATGAACTAGCAACTATCACGACTTTCCTTTAAAATATCCCAGAGCCACTGCTCTACGCGATCGCCCATGGCCTGATTAGAGTATTTAACTTCGAGGAGGCGACGGCATTCACGGCGGTCAATTCTATCCAAATTTCCCAAGGCTTCTACCAAGCCTTCCACAGAATCGAGTTCTACCAAAAAGCCATTTTTACCATCTTCGATAATTTCTGCTGATCCACCACGGTCATAGGAAATGACTGGCACTCCACAAGCGAGGGCTTCCATTGCCACAGTACTAAATGCTTCCACCCAATGAGGCGTCATCAGTAAGGCTCGACACTGGCGCAAGTGTTTTTGGAGTTGATCAGTTGGGAGAAAACCCAGGTATTCTATAGGGGCATTGGGGTAATCGTTGAGAATCTGCTGCCAATAGGGTTGATTTTGTATAAGACCCATAATTTTTAGTGGCTTAGCCGTTATATCTGATGCTGCCACTGCATCTTCTAAGCCTTTTTCTGGAGAAATTCGACCCACCCAGCCGAGCCAGGGTGAGGGAGAGTCACAACAGGAATACACAGACAAATCAATGCCATTGCCCAAACAACGACAGCGATTCTTGAATGAAAATGTTGCCCCTTGAGCCATTGAATGAACCCCAATTGTGCCAGGGAAATTAATGGCAACTTGTTCGATGATCTGATCCATCCCCTCGGTTAATGAACCCATACTCACTAGGTGAGCAATGGGACGAGTGAAAAAGGGGGTTAGGTAAAACGGTAACCAGTCGTAGGCAAAGTTCACAATCAAGTCATAGTCAGTTTGAACTTGCCGCCCATAGTCCCACATATTAGCCAATACCGAGGATGGGGGGATGATAGTAGGAGTCTCTCTTGTTTGAGTTTGAATACTAGTTTGCAGAACACCATCAATTTCTACCAGAGGCATTCCCCAAGCTGTAGATCCTTTAGTTGCCACAATTGTGATCCTGTGACCCCGATTAATCAATTCCGTAGCAATGTTACGTAAAGTCAACTCAACCCCACCACCTAACCCTGAACCCAACGGACCAACTGGGGTGGAAATTAATAGCAATTTCAGGGAATTTAATTGGCTCATTAATTGAAAATTAACCCTGGCAATTTGATAATAAAAACGATAATTATAAACTTGTAATTAATCAAATTTAACTTCAAAATATTTATGATTTTAAACTTAAAGCACGGTAAGTAAAGCTGAGTAAACTTTTATTCTATGCTATTCCATTTTAACGGTTTACACTTCCCTATCATAGCACGGTAAGTAAAGGTTACTAAACTTTTATTACCTGTTATGAATTTCCCTAACTAGTCGCTATTATCTTGGTAATGGTTTGAATTATTTTCTGATGAATTCAGGTAATTTTGTGCTGGGGGAAAACTATCCAGTTTAGTGGAAGGGCGCATTTTATTAAACTGATCGATTGCCCATTTTGCCGTTTCTCGCACTTCGGAATCCGGGTCATCGGTAGCGTGACGCAACATCTGCAAGACTTGGTTTAGTAATTCATAAATTCGCGTTGCATCCCGAATCGCATTTTTCCGGACTTGGGGGTTGTCATCCTGCAAAGAAATGGCTAGGGCTTTGTTAATCGGTTTGAGAGTTTTGGTGCTAATTTGGGATAAGGCTTCCAAAATCAAACCACGCTGCTTAGAATCAGAATCTAGCATTAAGTCCACTAGGGGCTTTACTGCCCTGGAATCCCCCTTTTGGGCTAATTCCCAGATAGCTTGTTGTCGCTTTTTTGGATCTGGGTCTTCTAATTCTCTGATTAATTCCTCAACAATACTAAATTTAGTCAGGCGAGTGGTCTTTTTGACATGTAAGGAATCAGCTAAAGACTGAGGTTGAGGATTGCTAGAATTGGCGACATTATAACTAGCGCTATGGTTATAATCCCTTTGAGTATGGTGGTTTTGGGAGTCAGTTGACACTTGGACTTTGAGGTTATTGACTGTAGTATCTTGTTTAGCTTGGTTTTCTGTGGAGGACGCTAATTGTGAGTCTACGGGTCGTTTTGGTTTAGTCAGCCACTTGAATAGGAAAAAACCGCCACCAGCCATGATGATGGCTGGGATGATCAACCATGATGACGGGCTCTTTTCCTGGGTCGAAGGTTCGGTAGTAGTCGATTCGGCAGTAGTCGATTCGGCTGCCACTAATTGACCTGAGTTTGGAGCTGAACTCGTGCTGGTGGTTGTGGTCTTAGCAGCGTAGGCTTGCTCCAATTCCTTCCTAGTAACAGAATCAACAACACCCAGTTTTCTCAATCCAATAGATTCTTGGAATAAAGCGACTGCTTTCTCTGTACCCTCACCATAAACACCATCTTCAAGCCCATCGTAGAAGCCAAGATGCTTTAGCTTGGCTTGCACAAGAGCCACCTCTTTGCCCCGACTCCCTTTGAGCAGAATTGGTGGGTCAGTTTCTGTGGCAGAAGGAGATTGAGCGATTAGCAACGGGTCAGGGAGGTTGTTGGGTGAAAATGCGTTCGCGTAGTGGTTCCTAAGGAACATCGCTTTTTCTAATTTCACCGCTAGGCTGGGTGCTGGGAACCAGCCTAGGCAGTTCAAACAGGTAGCTACAAGTATGATAGACCAATGGCGAGTCATAAAATTCTACAGGACTCGAATGTGAACGCCAATTCTAGCTTACGCACTTAACACACAACGCTAAATCCCATGTGCTTTACTCGTTCGAGCAACATAATTTTGGCTCGATTAATCTCAATTGTATCAAATCGGCTTCACTGCTGGGTTTATGGTAGCTTAGCACTACCTTCTTCAGACGATCTCAGTTGTTGTTTCCACTGCCAGTTTTCCCCTTTGGCTAGCCGCTGTTGTTTGCGAGCCTTGCTTTGATCGCAGTTGCTATTTGTTCGCGCTGATTGACTAGATAAATGCTAAGCAATGTCACGCACACACCAGTCCACTGTAGAGCACTGAGTACCTCAGACAACACTAAATTCCCAAATAGCAGGGCAAATACTGGTGTCAGAAAGGTTAAGCTACACAGACTAGTGAGATTCCCCTTGGAGGCAAAGTAGAAGAATATACCGTATGCGATCGCACTCCCGAAAACAGTGGAGTAAGCTAATGCGATCCAGCCAACTCCATCAATATTCACCCATTGCTGGGATTCTATGACACTAGAGAGGGCAAATAACGGTAATCCTCCTAGGATCATGTGCCAACCAACCGCAGCAACTGGGTCAGCATAGCGGCTGATAATGGGAACCATTACTGTTCCTACTGCCATGGAAAGGGATGCTAACAGCATCAGCCACTCTCCATGATCAAACAGCTGTTCCCAGCTTAATTCTATAGCTTGAGCGTTGCCAGTAAAAAGGCTGAGAATCCATTGATCGGGCAAGCCAATCAAGCTGATTCCTACTATACCAAATCCTAGTCCTAACCAACCCCACAGTCCAATAAGTTCACCAAAGAGCAATGCTGATAGCAGGGCGACCACTAGGGGTTGACTATCAATCATGACCGAACCCAAACCCGCACCAGTGCTAACCAATCCCTGGGCTAGGAAACCCTGAAACATTGCCCCATCCACTAAGGCAAATAAGCTAATCCACAGCCAGGCTAGCCAACCTTTCGGCTGGGGGCGACCCATCACAGTTGCTGCTCCTAATACTAAAACTCCTGCTGGTACTAACCGCACCCCAGCCATAAACATAGGGGTTGTGTTGGGGATCACCCCTTTCATTGCTACCATAGCTGTACCCCATAGAAAAAAGGGGGAAATCAGCAGTAGTGAACCTAGTAGTGACCTTGGTGACAGTATTGTGTTGGCTTTTAGTTGCATAATCCTGATTTATGGTGAAGAACAAAAATAACCGACACTCAAGCAGCTGTCAGAAATTTGATTTAGATATTGACTTTAGATATTGACTGGGCTCAAAATCAGGGGGGCTCAGGAGTACAGGAGTGAGTTGTGGAATTTTCGAGCTTACTCAACAACATACAATTTAAATGGGCGACAGCTTAAACCAGCTTTTCATATTTGTTTATTTGTTTATTTATTTATTTTGAGCACCTTAGTAGCTAACCGTTTTATAAAATGATGCAAACTAGAAATACAAGCTCCAGTAATCAGTTAAATCTACACTAGATACTCACAATCACCTATGCCTTGGCCGTTTAAACGCAAATCTCTCAAACAAATTGCTCGAATTGAAATCACGGGGGCGATCGCTGGTGGTACCCGTAAACGGGTCCTCGAAGCCCTAAAAACTGTTGAAGAAAAGAAATTTCCGGTCTTACTATTACGGATTGACAGTCCTGGTGGTACAGTCGGGGATTCTCAGGAAATCTATAGCGCCTTGGTGAAGTTGCGAGAAAAGGTGAAGATTGTAGCTAGCTTTGGCAATATCTCCGCATCCGGGGGTGTTTACATTGGCATGGGAGCGGAACATATAGTAGCGAACCCTGGTACAATCACTGGAAGTATTGGTGTGATTCTGCGGGGAAACAATATAGAGCGCTTGTTGGATAAAATCGGTGTTTCCTTTAAAGTCATTAAGTCAGGTCCGTACAAAGATATCTTGGCGTTTGACCGGGAACTGACTGAGCCTGAAAAAACTATTCTTCAAGAGTTGATCGATACCAGTTATCAACAGTTTGTACAAACTGTTGCCCAGAGTCGCAAGCTAGATGTAGATGTGGTAAAAAGTTTTGCTGATGGTAGGATTTTTACTGGTGAGCAAGCACATAACTTGGGGGTGGTTGATCGCCTGGGAACTGAAGAAGATGCCCGTTGCTGGGCAGCGGAATTGGTGGGTCTTGACCCAGAGAAAACCAAGTCTTTCACCATCGAAGAACCCAAACCATTGTTGAGTCGCTTGCTACCGGGTAACCTTATTCGCAATAGATCTCAGATATCTGTTGGTATAGATTGGTTAGAGTTTGAACTATCAACTAGCGGTCAGCCCCTATGGTTGTACCGACCATAAGATAACATGGAGATTTGAGATTTAACAAGAGTCTAAAATCTCAAATCTCCCAGGGAAATTTGGAGGATATTACCTTGCACTGGAGAGTTAGAGCAATTCGAGGGGCAACAACTGCCTCAGAAAATACAGTAGCAGCGATTCGAGAAGCAGTGATGGAACTGCTAGATGAACTCGAAGCTCATAATCAAATCGACCATCAAGAAATTATTAGTGCCATTTTCACCACGACCCGTGATTTGGATGCTAAATTTCCAGCTGCGATCGCACGAGAACGTCCGAATTGGGATCATGTTCCTTTACTTGATGTGCAACAGATGCATGTCGAGGGCAGCCTAGAGCGTTGTATCCGGTGTTTAATCCACATCAACACTCCTGTTTCTCAACTTGAAATTTCTCATCCCTATTTACGTCAGGCCAAAAATTTAAGGCCTGATTGGACCTTAGCTCAAGTCAGCCGTTAGTTGTCAGGTTATTTATACTAACAATGGGGCTTAACCCTACCAATTAGCCAGCGGTCAGTTCAAGTTGTTATTAGTCATTAGTCAAAATAAAATTGTTAATGGTCAATGGTCAATGGTTAATTAACAATTAATTAAAAATTAACAATTAACAATTAAAATGAAGACAATTTTATTGAGTCAAATGTATCAATGGTCAACCATCAATGGTCAACCATTAACAAAAAAAATTTCAGCTTGATTCGGTTTGTCTATTAGATGATTTGCGGTGGAAACGAATTCCTAAAAAGATGTCGTATACAAAGTTCCAAAAACTCTTTCGAGCCAGAAGTCCTAGAGATTGATCACAACCTTTTTCATCTAAAAGGGGTTTAACAGCACGGTAGGCGGGCTGATACTTGTACCAGGGTATGGTCGGCCACAGGTGATGAATTAGATGATAATTTTGTCCCATAATTAGCAGGTTTATGATGGGACTGGGGTAAACTCTAGCATTTTTCCAGCGATCACGTTCTTTGAATGGACGATGGGGCAAATAATCAAAGAACAATCCTAGCGCTATACCTACAACTAATGCTGGCACAAACCAATAGTTCATGATGTAGTCTAAAAAGCCATATTGACAACCAAGATATATGATGATGGCGATGAATAGACGGCTAAAAAACCACTCCCAGAGCTCATACTTACGCCACAAACGGCGCTTGAAAAAAAATATTTCGTGATAAAAAAAGCGAACTGCAATTAACCACAGCGGACCACCAGTGGAAACAAAATGATCGGGATCATTTTCGGGATCGTTAACATTGGCATGATGCTGCATATGAACCCGCGTGAACACTGGGAAGGTAAAACCTAACATCAGGGCGCTACCATGACCCATTAGGGCATTGACGTAACGGTTTTTGTGGGCAACATGGTGAGAGGCATCGTGAATGACTGTTCCTACCATGTGTAAGGCAAGGACATTAATGCTAAAGCAGCAAGCGTTAGGCAAATCCCAAAGCCAGTAACCACTGGTGGAACAGACCACCAAGATGATCGCCGCCACAAACATGAGTAACGTTAAGTTAAACTTATCCGGGGCACCCAGGAACTCCTTGGGCACTGTCAGCGGCTTGATGGCCTCCGACATACTTGTTTTTTCTCCTTTCTACTGTCTTTTGGTAGTATAAGGTACAATGGCTCAATTATAAAGATTTGTTAAGATTAGAGCTTCTAATCAGAAACTAGAGTCAATTTCAGGAAAATCACTCTCGTCACGAGGGGAGTCACCCCCTCAGACCGTAAGGAGAGGGGAGCCTTGTCTTGATGCAGCCCCTCCTCACTCGCGCTTTGCATTAATAAAGGTCGTTGGTTAAAAGAAGTAGCTCGGTTACTCAAAATAATCCGGTCAATCCTATGGGTGGTTTTCAGAGCTACCTTCAAAGCCAGACAGACTTCCTTTCGACTCGCCACACAGATAAACGTCCTGTGAAGCTCCCTCGTTGAGTTCCGCTTCAATCAGGTTAACCACTACCCCTGCCAACTTCTGAGAGTTGCTTAAATCATCCGTTGGGATCGCCAAACAACGGACATCAAAAGCAGTTTCTCAATGTTGAGTCTGTACTGCCAACAGCTCACCCTTTCGAACCATCCCTGGTAAATAAACAAATAGTAAATAATCACCGATTAGACTGTCCCGGAGTCAAGAAACACTGACAACTCTTAACTTTTGGCATTGTTGACTTTGAATATGAAGTAGAAGTAAGAAGGGAAGCAGGTCAAAGTTGCAGAACATATGAACTATTTACTATCAGAGTAAGCTAAAACACATGAGGGGGCTATAGCTTTAGTACAAATTCTCTGCATAAGTGACATGCTCCCAGTAGTAAATGGGAAGTAGGAAATGGCAACTAGGAAATAGGAACTAGGAAATTGGTAGTTTAAATTAGTAAGCTATCAGCTATCAGCTATCAGCTATCAGCTATCAGCTATCAGCTATCAGCGAACAGCGATTAGCGCTACAGATGGTGCTACTTGAGGTGCTTTTGAATAAAATAAGCTGACGGCACCTCAAGTAGCGTGAGCTTTTAGCTCACGGCTGACGGCTGAATGCTTACATAAATTATGGTTATGGATCAAGTTTTTATTCAACCATAAGTGAGCCACAAACAAGCAGATTTTATCCTTTATCCTTCATACTTGATACTTGATACTTTATCCTTGATACCCTGTAGTAACCTAGCAATTTAATCCCGGCAGGTCTTAGTAATGGGGCAGACAATCTGTTTCCCTTGATAGTGTTACAGCTGTTTCTGTGTAATCCAAGAGGAATGTCCAACTAATACTACCACACGGCGATGAATAACCATCGGATGCCAACCCATTTGTTCAAATAGGGGTTCAGATGGGTCAAACAAACGTAACCATCCCAGCGGTATCACTGAGTGTACGATTTATTCTTGGGAAGCGATCGCGCTTTAGGCGCGGCGCTGCCTGTTTAACTGATGTCCACAAAGCTAAGTGGGCAAAGCCTTTATAAAACTTGCCTATTGCCAAAGGCTGAGTCAAATTCACCATTGGTTGGGCTCGGACTAGAAACACCCCAACCCAATGATTATGTTCGAGAAACTGAACTTGCCTGTTGTAAAAACGCCTACAGTGTATTTTCTGGTTTTTCTAGAGGGAAACAACCCATCTGCTGGACAACCCACCCGCATCACTGGTACTTGTCCCATGTAATGATCACAAGCAATGGGGATTGGTTGCCCTAAGGCTACCATCAACAACGGGACATCTAGAAAGCCACGATGGTTGCTCACTACTACAACGGCAGATTTATGAGGAATGCGATCCTCATCGATATTGGAACATTTGTCTTCCCATTGCAGCAAGCAGCGCATCATAAACCTGTAGAGGAAGATGGTCAGACACCAGTTTCAGTCATCAATTTCTAATCTAAATTAACATTTCTTAACATTATTTTCAAATTCTATCTATTGACAGATGCCTTAAAGTAGAGATAATCAGGTGCAACACAACTAATGGTGATAGACTGCCAGTGACTACAAGTGTGTAGCTTGACACATTAGGCATTAAGCCAGTAGTAGAAAAAGCCTGTTAAATCTAAACTAGACTACTAACTTATGTTAATAATTAATTTTCCTTATAATCAAGTGACAGAAGGTGGCCTTGATTCCATTCCTTCAAGGGAGTGGGATAACTTATCGGCTGCTTATCATTACTCCTTACTCATAAGTAACAGACTAAGGAGTAATGACTCGAAACCCCACAACTAAAATAGGTGGAATGAGTTACAAGATAATAAACAATTTTGAGTAACGTCAACTAAAAAGTAGCGACAGATACTTTTTAGAAAAGGTTAAAACTTAAGTAAATCTGATTAGATAAATACTACATATAGTAACAACTAAAATTAATACTAGTAGCCATACACTAGGTTATAAATCACTTAAATAAGTTAAATCAGTTGGCTGGAGGGCGTTTTTAACACTCATATGATTCATACGAATACTACTAAAAATACATTTGCCATTACAACACCCCTTTACTATGTGAACGACTTACCCCATATCGGCAGTGCCTATACCACCATGGCATCTGATGCAGTAGCTCGTTTTCAACGGTTACAGGGCAAAGACGTACTGTTAATTACTGGTACAGATGAACATGGACAAAAAATTCAGCGGACTGCTGAAAATCAAGGGGTAGATCCTCAAGTACATTGCGACAAGATAGCTGCTGGATTTGATGTCCTCTGGCAAAAGCTCAATATCCAGTATGACCGTTTCAGCCGCACTACTGCTAACCGCCACCAAGCCATTGTCAAAGAATTTTTCATGCGGGTTTGGGATAAAAGTGACATTTATCTGAGTCAACAACAAGGGTGGTACTGTGTCTCCTGTGAGGAATTTAAAGAGCAACGGGAACTTCTACCTGGAAACCGCTGCTCGATTCACCCCAATCAAGAAGCGGAGTGGCGGGATGAGCAAAACTACTTTTTCCGGCTCTCTAAATACCAAAAACAGCTAGAAGAACTTTACCAACAGCGACCGGATTTTATCCAACCGGAAAGTCGCCGTAATGAAGTGTTGAGTTTTGTCAGTCAGGGACTACAGGATTTTTCGATTTCGCGATTGAATGTCGATTGGGGCTTCCCAGTACCGGTTGATCCCAGCCACACCATCTATGTCTGGTTTGATGCCTTACTAGGCTACGTGACTGCCCTATTGGATCCCGATAGTGAACCAACTCTTGATAATGCCTTACAAAAATGGTGGCCGATCAATTTACATCTTATCGGTAAGGACATCCTGCGCTTTCATGCTGTATACTGGCCTGCCATGTTAATGTCAGCCTCTCTACCTGTTACAGGTCAAGTATTTGGTCATGGCTTTCTGACCAAAGATGGTCAAAAAATGGGAAAAAGTCTAGGCAATACCCTAGACCCAGTGGAGTTGGTAGATAAATACGGTGCTGATGCAATTCGCTATTATTTTCTAAAAGAGATTGAATTTGGGCGAGACGGGGATTTTAGTGAAACCCGTTTTATCGATATCGTCAATGCCGATTTAGCCAATGACCTAGGTAATTTGCTCAATCGCACCTTGGGAATGGCTAAAAAGTATTGTCAAGGTATTGTTCCAGCTTTAACTGGCTCAGATATTTCACAGGTCAATCCTCTGCTCGAAATTGGCTTAGATCTCGGTTCAAAAGTCGCTAGGGCTTATGAATCCCTAGCGTTTAGCCAAGCTTGCCAAAAAATATTTACTCTGATTCGAGCCAGTAACAAATTTCTAGATCAGCAAGCTCCCTGGAGCTTGTATAAACAAGGAAAACAGCAAGAGGTTGAACAAGTGTTATATACAGTTTTAGAGTCAGTGCGCTTAGCTGCCTATCTCTTATCACCGATTATTCCCAGTATTAGTACGGAGATTTACAAACAACTAGGTTTTGCCATCGACTTTAGCCAAAAAGAACACATCTTTTTGGCTGCGCCCTATGTATCCCATGCATCTTGGGGGGTTTTACCTCAAAACCAGAAGCTAGGAAAACCCAAACCGGTATTTGCACGACTGGAACTCACCTAATTTGGTTCCGTCTTATTAACCAAAAACTTAATCGGCATCTTACCTTAATGCTGATTAAGTAAAAAGTTTTTTAAATTTTTTTTTTAACAAAGAGGTATAATAAAAATGCTGAGCCATTATAATCATGACCCAATTTTTACACCTGAACAAGTCCTAGAAAACCGTGGTCGTGTTGCCATCTTTATCGATGGTTCAAACTTATTTTATGCTGCCCTGCAACTAGGGATTGAAATTGACTACACTAAGCTATTGTGTCGTTTGACAGCAGGGTCTAGGCTACTACGCTCTTTCTTTTACACTGGTGTTGATCGTACGAATGAAAAGCAGCAGGGCTTTCTACTCTGGATGCGTCGTAATGGCTACCGAGTAATTGCCAAAGATTTAGTGCAGCTACCAGATGGCTCAAAAAAAGCTAATCTGGATGTAGAAATTGCTGTTGACATGATGGCACTAGTGGGTTCCTACGACACAGCAGTTCTAGTCAGTGGTGATGGCGATCTTGCCTATGCAGTAGATTCTGTAAGTTATCGGGGAGTTCGGGTTGAGGTAGTCAGCCTACGCTCCATGACCAGTGATAGTCTCATTAATGTAGCTGACCGCTATATTGACCTTGATACCATCCAAGAAAGTATCCAAAAAACACCCAAACAAAACTATACTTACCGTCCTTTGTCTGGGTTCAATGTCATGGATGAACAGCACAAATAGTTTGGTGATTAGTGATTAGTGATTAGTGATTAGTGATTATTCATTATTCATTATTCATTATTCATTGGTGATTAGGGTCTGTCTGATGGGGTCGAAACTACGATGTAGGTGTGTGGGCGTTTCTTTCTCATGTCTTGTAGCATTCGGGCAGTAATTAGTGGCTGAAAACCTATAGTTTATGTCCGATGCTTTCCCCTCCTATAGTTGACATACAGACTTTATTAATGGAGTAGGGTAAACCATCTAAAAACTGAAAGCTAAGCAACTACGTCAAGTATAGATGAGGGGGTAACAGGTCAGCTATAATCATTAACTCATCTGGGTTTGGTCAATTCAGTTACAAAACTTATATCCAACTTGAAGGAAATAATCAGAGATTGAGTTCTCAGTCATTGAAAATATTCTGCCGAGCGCTGAGCGGGTGAAAGGTAGGCTATAATCCTTATCTGGTCAGGATGCGCGTCAAGTCAGTTACCAAACTTACTTATCAACCCGATTTTTCGACCAGTTGGACGAAATAATCAGGAATTGAATTCTCAGTAATTGAAAATATGCTCATGATTGTCTAGGTATAGTTTGGGATGAGAGTGACCTTAAACCTAGAGCTGACAAAGAATTTGGGGGGCTTGTCGCCCCCCAGGAACTATAGAGGTTATAAAAACTTCTAATAACTAAGGAGTAATAACTAGTATAGCGTTTCCTAGAAAGCCATTTTTATAAAAATTACTTTTTTAAATCGATACAAGTCTTTATGATTAAGCTTTGTATCGATTATTTTATAGTCATTTATCCTAACCACACGCTCTTAAGCCATATGTTTTTATACTCCAAGAGATGTCTTAAATTTTTTATTTTGATTTTCATGGTTTACTCATTATCTGGCTGTAAGAGTGAGCCAAAGCCATTAAATCAAGTTCAGGAAGACACTAACGTTACTGAAAAAATTGAAGGAAGTCTAGTCTTTAAAAACGTCACTCTAGATCAGTCAGATAAGCAAGGTCGTCCTCTATGGAAAGTTACAGGAGATAAAGCGACTTACTCTCCAGATAGAAAAATCGCTTACATTGAGAAACCCAATGGGGATTTGTATCAAGATGGGAAACTGATTTTACAGGTTTCAGCCCAGAGTGGGGAAATCCTAGAGAATGGTGAGATAGTGTTTCTCAAAGGTCAGGTCACGGCTACAGATCCCCGTAATGGTGCTGTGTTACGAGGTGATGAGTCTGAGTGGAAACCTAAGGAAGATTTGTTAGTTATCCGCAATAACGTTAAAGGTAATCACCCTAAACTACAAGCATCCGCAAAGGAAGGGCGTTACTTAAGTCGCACCCAGAATTTGGAATTAATTGGTCAAGTAGCAGCCATATCAAAAGACCCAAACTTGCAAATGAAAACGGAACGTTTGGTCTGGCATATCGAACAGGAGAAGGTAATTGGTAACAAAAGCATACTGATTGAACGCTATAAAAATAAGATAGTAACAGAACGAGTGGAAGCAGATAAGTCTGAGGTAAACCTTAAGGCAAAGATAGCAACTCTCAAGAAAAATGTGCAGTTGACTTCGGTCGAACCACCGGTCGTGATATCGAGTAATTCAGCAGTTTGGAATTTGAATGATAAAACTGTCGTGTCCGATCAGCCGGTTAGAATTGTTCACCAGCAGCAGAAACTGATGGTAACAGCTAACAGGGGACGGGTAGATTTGGGTAAGAAAGTAGTTAGGTTAACGGGAGGAGTACAAGGGGAGGGAAGCCGTAAGCAAGCCAAACTGTACGCTAATCAGCTAACTTGGGATATCCCCACCCAACAGATGGAAGCCTCAGGTAATGTAATATATGAACAAGTTTCACCCCAATTTAATACGACTGGTGATAAAGCAGTGGGTAACCTTGAAGCTCAAGATATTTTAGTAACTAGTGGTGTTGGGGAAAGAGTGGTAACAGAAATTATTCCTTGAGCTGGTTGAAGGTTGAACGCGATCGCGTGGCCTTTTGGCCAAGGTTGACTGTAGCCTAAATTAATTTATTGCTGAGACTGGCTTTGGAGCCGTTGACCAAAGTTGACAGTTGACCAAAGTTGACAGTTGACCAAAGTTGACCGTTGACCGTCAACGGTCAAGCCAACTCGATATCTATTTGCTATTTTTTATTTTCAATCAACAAGGCACTGCTGATTTTTTCAATACGCTTGGGATCACCAATGATCAATGGTTTATGGGTTTGATTGCTACTCTTTTGGGTAAGGGTACCCCACTCGACAGACAGGCGTTGCAGTAGCTGATCCTGTTTTGCGCGAAATTCTAGGATATCGTTGCCACCGTTAATAATGGCAAACCACACTAAACCGCGATCGCGTGTTGGGAGAAAACCAGCTAGAGCACTAACTTCTCTGAGAGTTCCGGTTTTAATCACAGCCCCTGGGGGAATGTTACGGTCGAGCATGGTTCCCTTAGTATCCCGTCCAGCTAGGGGGAAGACATCCCTAAGATTAAGCTCGTAAGGCTGTAAAAAGCGCTCAATAGCCATGAGCATAGCACAAGCAGCACGGGGGGAAATTCGATTCTCCATACCTAAACCAGAGCCATTAATCAACTGAATTTCGCTACCGGGTACACCAGCTGACCTAGCCGCCAACCGAGCGGTTGTCTGAGCACCCCCAATGGCTTGAGACAACATCTGAGATACGTCGTTGTTACTGTAGATGTTCATCTCTCTAAGAATATCTACCAGGGGCAAGGACTTGTGGAGTAACAGATATTCCTGCTTGGGAATGGGAGTATCAGATACGACTACATTACCAGCAATTTCTAATTCGGGTTTCTCGGTTCCTTTGGCCATCGATTGATACTGGCGGACAATCTGCCAAGACCAGCTGCTGGATTTTAAGGCTTGCAAGAGTTGCCCACCAGCAATTTCTGGGTTGTCCTGATCATTCATAGTGAAATTGCCAATGATCACTAAATTTCCAGTGACCCGGCGGATTCCCAGTTGATTTAGACTATTACCCAATGCGATCGCTTCTTCCCACACAAAAAACGGGTCGCTACCACCAGTAATCACCAAATCTCCCTCCAATACCCCATCTTTAACTATTCCGGTGGCACTGACTCTAGTTTCAAATTGATGAGCTGGTCCCCATTGCTGTAATGCCGCTAGACTAGTGGCAATTTTCGTGATTGAAGCTGCGGGTATTGGAACATTTCCCCGGTGGGTCGCGAGTCTAGTCAGTCCCGATTGAATCCATACTCCTTGCTTAACTGCTGAACCTTGAACACGCCATTTTCCTATGAATTCATCCACAATCGCTTCAGCAGACGGGTCTGGTTCAGCTGGCAAGCTAAACAAGGAGGTATCCCGCCAAGCCATCAGTTGAGCTTGATCAAGGTTGATCGGTTGTAGAATTCTCCAAAGTTTGACAGATATAACGACAAAGGCACCGGCAAGGATCCCAGCAGCAAGTTGTTTTAGCATTCACTACACCACATTTGTTTCTTGAGGCTGCTCTATTTTAGATACTGAATGCTGCGACTGAACAGTTCTGTTGAGAACATGTCACCATGCAAGCCTTTCGGTTCCCAAACCTCAAGTTAAACTGATCACATTGTTTACTATTCCAGGTAATGGTTCTGGTAAGATGTGGAAGGTTTCTATAAACTTTGAGCAATGGCATCGACTAGCGCACGAATCGCAATAGACGCTATGGGCGGGGATTATGCCCCCCATGAAATAGTTGCTGGAGCTATTAGAGCACAAGCTGAGTTAGGGGTAGAGGTATTGTTGGTAGGGGATCCTGAGCAAATTAGATCCTCTATTTCCCAACACCACGGATCAAGTCAGATAGAAATTGTAGCTGCTGATGGTGTCATTGCCATGGATGAAGAACCCTTGGTGACCTTGAAGCGTAAGCCCAAGGCTTCTATTAACGTAGCCATGGACTTAGTCAAGCAAGGACGTGCTGACGCTGTAGTCTGTGCTGGTCACTCTGGGGCAGCCATGGCAGCGGCTCTATTGCGCTTAGGGCGTCTGCCAGGGATTGACCGTCCCGCAATTGGCGCAGTGTTTCCTAGCATCATGGCTGGCAAGCCAGTGATTATATTGGACGTGGGGGCAATTGTAGATTGTCGCCCTAAATATCTAGAGCAGTTTGCCATCATGGGGTCAGTATATAGCAAGTATGTCTTAGGCATCGAAGATCCTAAGGTAGGACTGCTAAACATTGGTGAGGAAGAGTGTAAAGGCAATGATTTGGCCATCCGCACTCATCAACTGCTACAAAAAAATCCCAGAATAAACTTTATAGGCAATGCTGAGGGTAGAGATGTACTCTCAGGTCAGTTTGATGTAATTGTGTGCGATGGCTTTGTGGGCAATATACTGCTCAAATTTGCCGAAGCTGTAGGGGAGGTGATGCTGCAAATTATCCGAGAAGAACTGCCTCAAGGGATACAAGGTCAGCTAGGTACAGCGTTGTTAAAACCCAACTTGAAGCGGATTAAGCAGCGTATGGATCATGCAGAACATGGCGGTGCCCTACTCTTAGGGGTGGCAGGAATTTGTATTATTAGTCACGGTAGCTCCCAAGCCCCATCAATTTTTAACGCGATTCGGTTGGCTCAAGAAGCCATTGATCACCGAGTAATAGAGCGGATTAAAGCCAATCACTTCAAAAGCTCTAAGGAATCAGTGGCTAGCAATTCCAGCAGTGAGGAGTAAGGCATGATAGGCTGAGCGGTATTTCAAGGCCACCATTAGCGCAACTGTTTTTTTTTGCAACTGTTTTTTTGTTGAGGGTTGAGGGTTGACGGTTGACAGTTTGCGTATAACCGTTATTCTTGAAAATGTCAACAAAAAGCGATCATGACAAAATGCGGACTAAATTTTTAGTAGCTGATCAAGTCTGGTGTTAAACTCATGCTTATAGCCATTAGGTAAACTCCGGTAGCTTTAGCAACAAATTCTGCTATTTAACCGATAACGTTATGGAGAAAATCCACCTAATAATCTCTAGGGTTTCGTTAAACTAGGAAATTTTTAGCTTGAGCGTGGCACAAGCCCCACACCATAACCGTGTAAGGCTTGTGTAGTTTAGTTCACAGTGGCTGTGATGGCAAGATTGACCAATGACCAGTCTTTCCGCCTTCTCCCTAAGCAGCGAACTTGGGAAGAGAAAAACATGGGATGCAACTGATGGAGAAGAGCCTTGAATCAACTAGGAACAGGCATTGCTATTACCGGAAGCGGTTCCGCAGCGTCAGAGGTTACCCTCGATAACCATCAACTAAGCCAGATGGTTGATACATCGGATGAGTGGATTACCAGCCGTACCGGAATTCGGCAACGGCATCTGGTGCATGCACAAGGAAGTCTAAGTGAGATGGCTACTGGGGCAGCAAAGAATGCGATCGCTATGGCTGGAATTGCTCCTGAAGACCTAGATCTGATTATCCTAGCCACCTCAACCCCGGATGATTTGTTTGGCAGTGCTAATCAAGTTCAGGCACTCCTGGGAGCATCAAAAGCAGTTGCCTTTGAT
Source organism: Moorena sp. SIO4A5 (assembly GCF_010672005.1). NCBI lineage: Bacteria > Bacillati > Cyanobacteriota > Cyanophyceae > Coleofasciculales > Coleofasciculaceae > Moorena > Moorena sp. SIO4A5. Next base: position 96,936 of record NZ_JAAHHZ010000016.1, read on the forward strand.
ATAACCGCAGCCTGCTCTGGGTTCGTCTTTGGACTGGCTACAGCGTCCCAATTTATCCGCACTGGCCTTTACCAAAATGTCTTACTAATTGGTGCCGATATTCTCTCAAGGTGGGTGGATTGGTCAGACAGAAGTACTTGTGTACTATTTGGAGATGGTGCTGGGGCTGTAGTTTTGCAGGCAAATCAATCCGATCGCTTACTGGGATTTGCACTGTGTAGTGATGGTACCCAAAATAGCTGTCTTCAGTTAGCCTACAAATCACAAGAGCAGGAAATTGTCAAGGGCTTGACTGTTGCTAAAGGCACTTATCAGCCCATTACCATGAGTGGCAAAGAGGTTTATCGCTTTGCGGTGCAAAAGGTACCAGAAGTGATTGAAAAAGCATTATTTCGAGCTGATATCAGCACTGAACAGGTGGATTGGCTGGTCTTGCATCAAGCTAATCAGCGGATTCTTGATGGAGTTGCCCAACGTCTGAAGATTCCTAACCACAAGGTTTTAAGTAATCTCGCCCAATATGGTAATACCTCAGCGGCTTCTATACCTCTAGTGTTGGATCAAGCAGTGCGGCTTGAGAAAATTAAATCAGGAGATATTATAGCTACCTCCGGCTTTGGTGCAGGATTGACTTGGGGCGCAGCAGTTTTTCAGTGGGGAAGGTAATTGATGTACTCCAGCACCATCCTGAGCCAGTTAATCATTGTTGACGGTTAACAGTGAACAGTCAACCGCCAACGAATAGGTTTTCAAGGGTTACCGATAACCGACACTATAGAGTGAGGCTTTTCCAAACCATGAGCCTCCATCAGCTGCTGATTAGCCATCACCTGTTGAGGATGACCGTCAGCAATAATTTGTCCTTCGTCAAGTAGCAAAACGCGATCGCATACTTCTAAAATCAGTTCTAGGTCATGGGAGGAAATCAGTATTGTCTCCTCGGAGCGTTTCAAAAAGCTAATCAAGCGACGCCGGGAACGAAGGTCAAGATTCGCACTGGGTTCATCGTAAAGCACTAGGGATGGAGCCATGGCTAAAACCCCTGCGATCGCTACCATACACTTCTGACCCCCAGACAGGTTGTGGGGAACTCGACCCGCTAAGTGTTCCACACCCGTCAGGGATAGGGCTTCTTGAACTCGCTGTTCAACCTCAACCGCTGGTAACCCCATATTCTCTGGTCCAAAGGCTACGTCATCCCAGACCGAAGGGGAAAATAACTGGTCATCGGGATTCTGAAACACCAGACCAATTTCTGGGCGAAACTCACCCGCGACCACGGGTTTGCCAAATAACAGCATCACTCTTGCCCTAGTTGGTTTTAAAATGCCGCAGATGGTTAGAAATAGGGTAGTTTTACCAGCACCATTCGGACCAATCAAACCCACCCGTTCCCCTGGCTTAATGGTGAGATTTATATTGCGTAAACTATCCGGTTGGTCTGGGTAGGAAAAATACAGACTATCAATGGCAAGGACGTAGTGTAACGAAGTAGGTGACTGATACGGTTCAATGTAATCTTCTCGGTAAAACAATTCTTGTTTTTGCTGTTTCACGGTAAAAGTCTGAAGGATGAAGTCTGTTCGCGTAGCGTGGCCGTTCGCGGAGCGTGGCCTACGGCCTTAAGGCCAAGGATGAAGTCGTTTCGCATGATAGCGTTCGGTGTAGGCTAGGATAAATTCAGCAGCCATATTAATTACGGCTAATCACTTATAGTCGGGGTGAGCGAATTTTGTTAAGTGTTAATTTAAGTGTTAATTTTCTTAAATTTAAATTAACAAAACACCAACCCAAACCCTAAACTTATAAGTCGTTAACCGGAATCAATATTACCTTGATTTGATGACCATGAATTATTCATCATTGATCAGTCTGAATTCGCTTCGGTCATCTGTCCGCCTCCTTGGAGACTCCGCCTATAATCTTTGACGCACGCGGTCAGACGTGCCATATAAACACCTGGGGTTCCCCCAGGTGTTTATATGGCACTCAGGAAAGGGAGGACAGGATCTAAGTCGTATAAGCATAACCATCTTTTCTGTGAATAAATTGACAATACTTGTGACTGATACCCTCTACTAGTTACGGTCGATGTCCCCTATTAAGGGGAGCACCTCCGCTTCAGAACTGGGCGTGAGACTTTCACCTCACCCAGCTCCTGGGTAAACTCAGTCTTTTGACCGGCCTTTCGGCATGCTCCAGTGTATGTTGACAGGTTTAAGGTTGACAGGTTGAAGGTTGATAGGTTGACAGGACAATTTTATGCACTCTTACCCCTGCTCCCTGCTCCCTGCTCCCTGCTCCCTACTCCCTACTCCCTACTCCCTATTCCCTTTTCCCTTTTCCCTTTTCCCTCAGGCAAAAATCGGTACTGATGGGTCAGCTACAGACAGTCGCACCCGCTTTCCTACGGGTAGTTGAGTGCTTAGGTTGGTGCGAGCGTGGAGTTTTTTGCCGGAAGCGGTTTGTAAACAGTAGCGGTATTCACGACCTAGGAAATGTCGGTCTTGAATCACTACGGTGGAGTCATCATCAGGCTTGAGAAGAACATTTTCTTCCCGAAGCATTAGCTCCCCTTCCTCCAGCTGATCGAGTTTAGTATTAAGTATGGCATCATTGACTCTGATGGCAAAGGAGCCTACTTCTGTTTCCCATAGGTCTCCTCTGCGTTGGGCTGGTAAAAAGTTGGCTTGGGTGACGAATTCTGCTACAAAGCGAGAGCTGGGATTGGTATAGATTTCTTCTGGTGTCCCCAATTGCTCTAATCGACCAGAACGCATGACTCCCACTTGGTCGGATATCGATAAGGCTTCTTCTTGGTCATGGGTGACAAAAATAGCAGAGGTTCCGGTTTCTTTGAGAATAGCTCGCACTTCCTGACGCAACCGCAGACGCACTTGGACATCGAGATTGCTGAGGGGTTCATCCAATAGAATTAATTTAGGTCTGGGGGCTAAGGCACGGGCTAGGGCTACTCGCTGCTGCTGACCACCAGAGAGTTCGTGGGGATAACGTTTGCCCATGCCAGCTAATCCGACTAATGCGATCGCATCTTCCGTATTATTCTTGACCGAGACACCACTCTTCTGTTTCCGATTCTGCTTAAGCCCAAACGCCACATTCTCTGCTACGGTCAGATGAGGAAATAGAGCATAGTCTTGAAAGACCATACCAGTATTGCGCTGTTCTGGTGGTAACCAATACCCTGGCCCAGTCACTTTCCGTCCTGCCAATACCACTAGTCCGGCTTGGGGTCGCTCAAACCCAGCTACAATCCGCAGTAAAGTCGTTTTGCCACAGCCAGATGGCCCCACTAATCCCAGTAAATCCCCTTCATGGAGGGTAAACGACACATTCCCCACTGCTGGCTCAGTGGTTTGCTCAAAGTGTTTAGTAATCCCTTCTAAATGTAGAATTGCTGGTTTTGTCATGAATGGATCTTAAAGGTATTCTTTTAAGGTTGGCAGGTTGGCAGGTTGGGAGGTTGAAGGTTGGGAGGTTGAAGGTTTGTTGGTTGAAGGTTGAAGGTTGAAGGTTGAGTAGACCTGCAGGATCAGTAGTTTAATCTGAGTTATGGAAAGCTGACGGCTGACCGCTGAGGGCTGAATGCTTACCTACTACTTAAAGTTTCTCCTTGCGCCTTTTGCTAGGAAGCCGCCAGCAATCATCGAGCCAGGATATTAACTCTTGGCGCGGAAGGGTTAGCTGTCTGAGGATACTCCAAATTTGAATCAAAGCCGTGACATTATCGATTTCAGCTTTCAAGGGCTGGTCAGTCTTACAGTGACAGGGAATCTCTAGCTCTTGCAAGCGCCGATAGACTTGCCATCGCTCTCCCCACTTGATCTCAATCACTTGACTGGCCTCTGATTCAGATATAGATGGATCCATAATCAATAATGCTATAGTTTTTTGTTAAAAGCTGGAACCAAGCTGCCTCGGTTAAGGGAAGATTTGAGCAGCCAGGGATTAGTTATTGCTAATACTCCTAGACTAGTTTAGTCTATCTAGGGGTCAAATGCAAAGCTTTCTCAACTAATTTACAAAAAAAATATTATCCTAACAGTTGCCAGTCGGAGAATAGCACTGGAAGACCGGGAAATGGGGTGATCAGGAGATGGAAATATCTAGGGCAAGGGGTATAAGCACTTATAGATAATTTTGTCAACTATAATTGCAACTACAATCACAATCACACCAGCCGATGTAGGGTGGGCAGTGCAGCAGAGCAATCAGTACAGCTCCCGATCCCATAGCAAAGCACTGCCCACCAACTGGCCGCCCCAACATATATTGAAACTGGCAAGATGCCAGTTCCACCAACTCAGCCGATGTAGGGTGGGCAGTGCAGCAGAGCAATCAGTACAGCTCCCGATCCCATAGCAAAGCACTGCCCACCAACTGGCCGCCCCAACATATATTGAAACTGGCAAGATGCCAGTTCCACCAACTCAGCCGATGTAGGGTGGGCAGTGCAGCAGAGCAATCAGTACAGCTCCCGATCCCATAGCAAAGCACTGCCCACCAACTGCCGGCCCCAACATATATTGAAACTGGCAAGATGCCAGTTCCACCAACTCAGCCGATGTAGGGTGGGCAGTGCAGCAGAGCAATCAGTACAGCTCCCGATCCCATAGCAAAGCACTGCCCACCAACTGCCCGCCCCAACATATATTGAAACTGGCAAGATGCCAGTTCCACCAACTCAGCCGATGTAGGGTGGGCAGTGCAGCAGACCAATCAGCTCAGCTCCCGATCCCATAGCAAAGCACTGCCCACCAACTCAGCTGCCCAGCTAGAATAAATCACAAGGGTGCCAGATAATTCAACCTTCATAATTCATCCTTAACATGGTCAATTGGGATCCCTATCTAGAATCAATCCGTAACACCTACGCCCAATGGTGGCAAGTTTATACCCTCACTGATGTCGAAGGCCGCAAGCCCAAGCAGCAGCAACGAACCCCTATGCTGTTTGATTTTGGCCTAATGGTGCAAACCATCAAGTCGGAGCAGCCACAAAGAGACCAAAATCCGGAAGAAGACAAAAATCAAAAAGAAATTGAGCGATTGCCTGTCCTAGAAGGATTGCGCAAGTATGCTACTGACCATGTCTTACTAGTGGGACGTCCGGGTTCGGGTAAATCCACCGCCTTAGTGCGATTGTTGGGGGATGAAGGGATACCAAGCAAAATTCCGGTGCTGGTGGAACTGCGATATTACCAGACATCCGTGCTGGAGTTAGTGCGGAATTTTCTTATACGCCATGGTCTACTCCTCGACTCCACCGAGATCGAAAGACTATTGTTTGAGGGAGAATTCTGGTTACTGATTGATGGCGTTAACGAGCTACCCTCAGAAGCAGCACGTGTGGATTTGACTCAGTTTCGGCAGGATTACCAGAAGCGTACTCCAATGATTTTCACCACTAGGGATTTAGGAGTAGGTGGTGACTTGGGGATTCAGAAGAAGTTGGAAATGCAACCCTTGAGTGTAGAGCAAATGTCGGAGTTTGTCCGAAAGTATTTGCCACAACAGGGAGAGCAGATGCTTGAGCAGTTGGGCGATCGCTTACGGGAATTTGGGCAAACCCCCCTACTATTGATGATGCTGTGTGCCCTGTTTCAGGATAAGGGAGAGATACCATCGAATCTGGGGTTAGTGTTTCGCTCATTTACCCAGTTCTATTCTGATAACATCAAGCAAGATGTTAAGGTTTCCGAGGAATCAAGAGGATTTTGGACTGACTTGCTGCAAGAGTTAGGGTTTGTGATGACAGCAGGGGATAAGCCCAAAGAGATTACTGTTGCTATTCCTAAGACAAAAGCCGAGGAAATTTTAACTAACTATCTAGGTCAGAATGGTTGTCTCGATCCTAAAGTTCGCGCTAGGACTTGGCTAAAGGACTTACTGAAGCATCACTTGATTCAACAATCAGGAGAGTTGATTGAGTTTCGACATCAACTTATCCAAGAATACTATACAGCCGAATATTTATTGAAGCAATTACCACGTCTTAGTGATCAGGAATTGCAACAGAACTATCTCAATTATTTGAAATGGACAGAACCTCTGGTGCTGATGCTGCAATTGCTAGATGATCAATCCCAAGCCCAGCGGTTGGTAAAGTTAGGGTTAGCAATGGATTGGCAACTAGGAGCGAGGTTAGCAGGAGCAGTAAAACCCGAGTTTCAGGAGCAGACTGTTGAGTTAGTGGCTCGGTTAGACGTTCCGACCTTAGTTAAGGTTCATTTGTTGGAAATAACGGAATTAGAAAAAGCGATACCTAAGCTAAGTAAATGCCTAGATGATCATGACTCATATGTGCGTAGTCGTGTGGCAGATGCTCTGGGAAAAATCGGCATAGAAGCCACCATATACCCCTTAATTAAATTGCTGAATGATCACAACTCTTTGGTGCGTAGTCGTGCGGCAGAAGCTCTGGGAAAAATTGGCACAGAAGCCACCATCGACCCCTTAATTAAATTGCTGAATGATCACAACTCTTTGGTGCGTAGTCGTGCGGCAGAAGCTCTGGGAAAAATTAGAAAAAAACTGCCGATTGACCGGTTAATTAAATTGCTGGATGATCACAACTCTTTGGTGCGTAGTAATGCGGCAGAAGCTCTGGGAAAAATCGGCACAGAAGCCACCATCGACCCCTTAATTAAATTGCTCGATGATCCCGAAGTATATGTGCGTTGGAATGCGGCACAAGCTCTGGGAAAAATCGGCACAGAAGCCACCATCGACCCCTTAATTAAATTGCTCGATGATCCCGACGTATATGTGCGTAGTAGTGCGGCACAAGCTCTGGGAAAAATCGGCACAGAAGCCACCATCGACCCGTTAATTAAAAAATTGCTGGATGATTACCACTATTTGGTGCGTAGTAGTGCGGCAGAAGCTCTGGGAAAAATCGGCACAGAAGCCACCATCGACCCGTTAATTAAAAAATTGCTGGATGATTACCACTATTTGGTGCGTAGTAGTGCGGCAGAAGCTCTGGGAAACATCGGGACAGAAGCCACCATCGACCCCTTAATTAAATTGCTGGATGATGACAACTGGCAGGTGCGTTATAGTGCGGCATCTGCTCTGGGAAATATCGGGACAGAAGCCACCATCGACCCCTTAATTAAATTGCTGGATGATGACAACTGGCAGGTGCGTTATATGGGGGCAGAAGCTCTGGGAAATATGGGGACAAAATCCACGATAGACCCCTTAATTAAATTGCTGGATGATGACCACCCTGATGTGCGTAGGAGTGCGGCAGATGCTCTGGGAAAAATCGGGACAGAAGCCACCATCGACCCCTTAATTAAATTGCTGGATGATGACCACCCTGATGTGCGTAGGAGTGCGGCAGATGCTCTGGAAAAAATCGGGACAGAAGCCACCATCGACCCCTTAATTAAATTGCTGTATGATCACTACTATTCTGTGCGTACGCATGCGGCAGAAGCTCTGGGAAAAATTGGCACAGAAGCCACTATTCCTAAACTGATTAATCTCCTGAACAAGGAAGAATCGGCAGCAACTAATGATAAAGATATTTTTTCTGAAATCATAAATGCCCTTAACGCCATTCAAGAGCGCTACCAAGTCTACAACCCAATCTATTGTCCCAAACCGACTCAAACCATGTACATCCTCCACCTCTCGGACCTCCACATCACCACCCCTGAGCAAGCTACCCTTTGGTCAAACCAACTCGCCCAAGACCTAATCCAAGACCTTCAAATCCCTCACCTTGATGCTCTTATCCTCTCCGGTGATATCGCGAATTATTCCACTCCAGACGAATACCAGGCAGCACAACAGTTTCTCGACAACCTCCGCCAAGACTTTTCCCTAGACTCGAAGCAAATTGTTCTAGTTCCTGGTAACCATGACCTCAATTGGGAACTAGCAAAGCGGGGTTATCAGTTATTGGATCTCGAAGACTACGATGGTGAACTCAAAGAGGGTCACTACATCAAAGGTGAAGATGTGATTCGAGTCCGAGATGAAGCCAAATACCAACAACGGTTTACCCACTTCAGCCAATTCTATCAAGCTATCAAAACTGAACCCTATCCCCTCGACTATGACCAGCAAGCCATTATCGACTATTTCCCAGAGCAAAACTTGCTGATCCTAGGACTAAACTCCGCTTGGGAACTGGATCGCTACTTCAGAGACCGTGCTAGTATCCACTCCGGTGCTCTGAGCAACGCCCTGACCGAAATTCGCCGTAACCCAGACTACGGCAACTGCCTGAAAATTGCGGTTTGGCACCATGCCCTGAATAGTGCTGGAAGCGATAGGATTACCGACCAAGGATTCATGGAACAACTCGCCCAAGCTGGATTCCGCTTTTTCCTCCACGGACACATCCACAAAGCCGAAACCAGCCTTTTCCGTTACGACCTCAGTCCAACTGGGCGCAAACTCGACCAAATTGGTGCTGGCACCTTTGGCGCACCCACCAGAGAACTCATACCCGGTTATCCTTGGCAATATAATCTACTGAAAGTAAAGGATAATCAGCTCACTGTCTACACTCGCCGTCGGGAAGAAATCAATGGTGCTTGGAAACCTGATTCACGGTGGACTCAGGGTGCGGGAGTTGGTGCTTTGGATTATTATTCGATTGAGTTGTAGGGAGTAGGGAGTAGGGAGTAGGGAGTAGGGAGTAGGGAGTAGGGAGTAGGGAGTAGGGAGTAGGGAGTAGGGAGTAGGGAGTAGGGAGTAGGGATTGAGCGCAGTTTTGCCTATTGATCTATAGCGGTTTTTAGCCTAATGAGGTATACAGAATTTTTGCCCTGTTCCCTCTTCTGTCTTCCCTATTCCCTGTTCCCTGTTCCCTGTTCCCTAAAACCAGAAACTCTGTACTCACCCAAGTAAAAACTACTGTATTAAAGCTTACTTAATTCAGCTAGATAATCCTTAACTAACAATTCGATTAGGAATGGATCTAAATTGCTATGGTGAAATTTTATAGCTAAAGGAACCGTTAATCTTTGCTGATTTTCGTAGTAGGTTCGCTTCCCAAAGTAGAAAAAACTCTGGGTATTTCCACGACCTGTCTGCATAGCAAAACTTAAAAAATCCAAGCCAGGAAGATTACCAACAAATTGACATAGTTGGTAAGCATAGGAGATATCTCTATTATTAGAGCATATAGGATTAGCGAAAATACTGTCTTTGGTATTTTTGTATAGTTCTGAAAATTCAAGCCATCCTAATTTTGTGGCATTATTAATGATTATTGGTAAAAATCGAGCTTCGCCTCCCACTGCTGTCGGACAAAATAATGGTGGGTTATTAATTTGATACCATTTCTGGTTAATAAATCTCCACCAAAAAGAAGGATGATCTTTCAGGGCTTTAAGTAATTTCCAGATTAAGAAACACGTAAAGGTGGAATAGTCATTCTTAAAATTATCCTTATAATTAGTTTCCGCATCGGTTAAGTCTAATCGTAACGTAATATCTAAATAAGGATTTATTACCTTTGTTTCATCAATAAAAAAGTCTAGTGCCCAGCCGACATAACTATTTTTGTATTGATCAGTATCTAAGGGTATAGCATCGTATTTGTCTAAATAGTAATTTAAATCATCCATGATTTAACTATATAAATTCTCATAGCTATGAGGTACAAAATTTCTGGATTTTAGGGAACAGGGAACAGGGAACAGGGAATAGGGAATAGGGAATAGGGAATAGGGAATAGGGAATAGGGAATAGGGAATAGGGAATAGGGAATAGGGAATAGGGAATAGGGAATAGGGAATAGGGAATAGGGAATAGGGAATAGGGAATA
>NZ_JAAHHZ010000160.1:0-12585 GCF_010672005.1 Moorena sp. SIO4A5
GCCCTAGTCCCCCAACTTTGGGGGAAGAGTCAATTTGCTTCTAAAAGTCCCCCGTCGGGGGATTTAGCTCACAGGGGTAGGTTTTTTACATTTGGGTAAAATATGGGACGACCGAGAGGGAGAGAAAAAGGAAAACAACGAAGAAATGATGATTGTTAACGACAAATTAAGTATATTTTCTTATCCCCCACACCCCACACCCCACCCCCTACACCCCACACCTGAGGTCAAAGTAAAAAACCTACCCTTATGAGGGGGGACCAACGGGGGCTTGGATGTAGCAAATGAGACTTTTCAGACAACCCCTAAGGATAACTTCCTGCCTGAAGTCGCACTCTTTCAAGGCGGTTGAGAATGCGATTAGCCAATTCTGTTGCCTAGTTATATTTTCCTAGGTTAGTTCATCGCGCAGAGCCGTTAAAAGTACTTGAAAGTGGAAGATTTGTTCAGCACCCAAATCAGTATCCCCTTGCAAGATACCTTCAAGTTCCCGCGCTAAGCGCGACCCTTCTGAGAAACCAAAAATACCCAAGTTTCCAGCTAAACTATGAGCTGCCAACCTCCCTTGTTCTTGATGGGAAAAATTCAGAGACCCTTCTGAGAAAACCCTAGGGACTTGCTCTAAGATAGCCAATTGATTACGGCTCTTTTCCCGGTACTTTTCCCAAGCTGCAGCGATCGCTTTGAGGTGTTTTGAGTGCTTATTGGCGGTAATCTCTTCTTGGATTACAGTAGTAGGTTTAGAATCAGCATTGTCTGGCTGCAACTTTAGTCTATATCCCAGTCCATGTACTGTTTCAATCAAATCCTCGGGAGCACCAGCAATTCTTAATTTCCGGCGTAGCTTTCTTAGATGAGATCTAACTGTTGCTTCCGCTGGAAATTCTTTCGAGGACCACAAATTGTCTATAATTTCGTCAGTACTAAAAACATGATGGCTGTGGCGCAGGAATAACTCTAGTAGCCCATATTCCTTGGGGGTTAATGAGAGCAACTGAGTGTCGTAGGTTACTTTACAGCTGCGCGGGTCTAGTTGCAAGCTACCCCAACTCAGTACAGGCAGGGAGTTTGAGTTTACTCGACGCAATAGAGCTCGCATGCGAGCTGCTAGTTCCTCAAGATCAAAAGGCTTAGTTATATAGTCATCGGCACCAGCATCTAGCCCCCTAATCTTGTCTACACTAGCATGGCATGATGTTAGTAAAAGGATAGGCATGTGATAACCACTGGCGCGGAAACGCTGACAAAGACTAATTCCGTCAACCTTTGGCAGCAACAAGTCCAGTACAATCAGGTCGTAGGTATAAGTTGACCCATAGGCCCATCCCTGTTCACCGTCAGTGACAGCATCAATCACATAATTTTGCTTGGGAAGGCTGTTTTTGAGTAAATCAATTAAAGACTCATCATCCTCCACTAGTAATAGTCTCATGTGTACAACTACAAACGATCAACAGTAATAAATCACAACTTCCATTCCAACATTTCTGCTATTTGAATAGCCAAAGTTATAGAATTAAAGGGTTTGATAATAACACCAGAAATTCCGATTTTTTTAAACGGGTGTTGCTCTGCTATCTGAGTCTTTGCCGTCAGAAAAATAACGGGAATTGACTGCGTTATAGAATTTGCTTTTAACTTCGAAAAGGTTGCGATTCCATCCATATCTGGCATCATTACATCAAGTAAAATTGCGTCTGGCAGTTTAGTTTTAGCCATAGCGATACCTTCCAAGCCTGAAGAAGCTGTTAGTACCTCCCAATCTGTTTCAAGTTCCAGACCGACTTGCACCACTTCCTGGATAGTTTCTTCATCGTCAATTAGCAAGATGCATTTAGTACTCATGGTTATCTTCTTCTTGCTGTTTTAAAGCGGGTAGGGTAAAATAAAAAGTACTGCCTTTACCTAGGGAACTCTCTGCCCAAATTTTGCCGCCGTGTTGCTGGATAATTTTGCGGCAAATCGTTAGCCCCAGACCTGTTCCACCTTTCTTACGGGAATCAGATGAGTCCACTTGCTCGAAGCGCTCGAAGATACTTTCGAGCTGGCTATTGGGGATGCCTTGTCCCTGATCTTTGACTTGAAATGTGACATAGGCAGTTGTGGAGCATCGCAGCTGTTTCTGCTTTTTGGTTCTATTAACCTCGTTATCTGTTATTGCAGAGAGCCAAACTGTGCTATTGGCAGGTGAAAACTTAATTGCGTTGCTTAGTAAATTAGTCAAGGTTTGGACAATATAGTCGGGGTCAGCCCAAACAGAGAAAGAGGTGGACTTGGTTGCCAACTTAACCCCATGTTCAGTAGCCATTGTTTGCATAGCCTGGACTGCTTTTTTGATCAAGTCAGCTGCATTGCAGGCTTTTTTGTCCATATTCACCTTACCTGACTCAATGCGCTGTAGGTCTAAGACATTATTGACTAAGCGCACCAGGCGATCAGTTTGTTCGTCGGCAATTTCGAGCATTCGCTGTCCTTTGGCAGAGAGCTTACCGAGTTTTCCCGTCGCCAGGATTTTCAGGGAACCGTGAATTGAGGCCAGAGGGGTGCGGAGTTCGTGACTGACCACTGAAATGAACTCGTCCTTCATCCGTTCTATGGCTTTGCGATCGCTAATATCACTTGTTAAAGCAAAAAAACCTTTGACTAAACCCTCCTCCTCGCTGAGATGAGGGATGTAGGTAACGCTGACGGAGTGAGTGCGTCTATCTTTGAGGGTCATTTCATGTTCGTAGGTGACTGTCCGACCTGACAAGGCAGCCTCCACATGCACCCGAATCTGCTGATAGACTTTCTTCCCATGGACTTTCTGAAGGTGAGATCCAGACACCTCTAAAGGGGAAAGTCCCAACCAGGTTTTGTAGGCTTGATTGTTGAAGCGATAGCGCTGTTCCTTGTCAATGTAGGCAATTAAAACAGGCAGTGCATTGGTGATGAGGCGGAGTTGTTCTTCAGAACGACGCAAAGCTTCTTCTGCCTGAAGGCGATCATTGATTTCCTGTTGCAGATTGCTGTTTACTTTCCTCAACTCGGCTGTCCGTTCTGCAACCATCTCTTCCAGATTCTCCAGCAGTTGAGCTTGGGATAGGGCAATGCCTATTTGGTCTGCCAACTGTTGCATCAGTTCAACCTCAAACTCACTCCATGGTCGAGCAGCCTGACACTGATGGGCGATCAGCAAACCCCAAAGTTGATTCTGGGGTTTAACTCGGCGATTTTGGCTGTTTGTGTAGGAGTTTAGGCTTTGTAAGATCGGCACAACGAGTTTGGCTTTGACATGCCATTCATCCAGAAACTCAACTAAGCACTCAGCCAAAGCGGCATCAGGGCTGTGAACATCAGCGTAAGCTTGGGTGCGACCTTGACCATAGAGTTCTCGGTACTCTGCAGGAAAGACTTCTTCGGGAAACTCAACGTCGAGAATTGCCGGATATGTCGGTAAGGTCGCTTCGCTAATGATTTTACCTGTTCCATTGGCAAAAACTTGGTAAATCAGTACTCGATCAGCCCGAAGAATTCTTTGCACCTCTGTAACAGCAGTTTGTAGAATTTCCTTGAGTTGCAAAGATTGGCGAATTTTGAGAGTTACTTCAGAGAATAACTCTACCCGCTGATGTTGGCGTTGGAGTTCTTCTTTTGCTGCTTGTCGGCGCTTGGTAATGTCCCGCAAAATCAACAAGTGATTACCAGGTGACAAGTCTATAACTGATGTATACTCCACTGCTCGTGTCGTGCCATTTGGGCAGAGGAGTTGAACTTCCCCAATTTCTTGCCCTCTTTCCCAAAAGAGGTGCCATGCTTGTTCACAATTGAGATCTAGTTTTAAAAAATTAATAATGGAGTGATTAATCAACTCCTCCCTTGCTAAACCAAATAAATCACAGACAGCAGGGTTCACCTCTATGAACTGACCGTTGTCACCAACGATAGCAATTGCTTCAAAGGAGCGCTCGAATCCAGCTTTGAGAAGAGATTCAAGCCTTTGAGGTTTCTCAGCAGACTGCATGACTACGCCAAATGTTAACTACTTTACTGTAATCTAAAGTAATCAAACTTTATTAAAAATTTACAAAATTTAACTTTAAGACTTCTATTGCCCGTGAAATTTCACTTGAAGATTTCCCTAAGCTCCAAACCCAATCAAGGGGAATCAAACAGCATTGTAGTTATATATCGTTGTGCCCATTGCTGACCAAAAGACTGTTCTAAGATTCTTCGAGTCTTGTCATTATGCTGCTGCTGAGTACAGTAGTAGCGTTGTCCTGCCAGAATTTCAGCTTCCTGGTAAGGAGAAGAAATCGGCATCATGGCGGTCGCAATTTGACAATGCAGAGTTAAAAAATGCTTAACTTGCTCAAAGAAAGCCGCTTCTTCTTGAGCATCGGCAGGACGCACAAATATACAAAATTCCGAAAAAATATCTCCCCACTTAGGTAAATCCCGGTGTTGAGAAAACTTAGTTTTGGGTAGTTTGGCTAAAACACTGCGATAAGATATCGGTAAAATGCGCTCAGTGGTAACGGGAGACAGATCAACAATAGCCGCACTAATTACCCTTTTTCCTCCCACAAGATCAACTCCGAAAATTGGCAAGTTGTAGTTGGAGTGGGGGAACATAACACAGTGGAGAATATCAAGGCGATGACTTACCTTTGCTAACTCTAGGTGTAATTTGCGAAACTGGGGGGTCTGATAACAGCGATTTTCAATTAATAGTTTCTCCCCTTCTAAGTTTCCCTCCACGTAACCGAGATCCTCTGGTATAGTGTAGGGAGACAGAGATAAGTAATGTTGCCAGTGGTCTTCAATACAGTTTGCAAGTTTGCGAATGAGAGTATGCTGGTTTTCTCTTAGAGAGGGTTGAAGAGTTTTTACCATCTTATATTAAGGTTTTAAATAAGGTTTTTTCCGTATCAACTTAAGCCGGAAAATTTTTGTGGTGAGAAGGTGTTAGGTCTTAGGTGTTAGGTGTTAGGTTGCAGGTTTTGGGTATGAAAAATCTCAAACCTAAATCATAATACTTAACATCTTATTAAAAGTCCCCTAATATCTAATACCGTAAGCATTCAGCTATCAGCTATCAGCTTAAGCGCTACGCGCACGCTACGCGAACAGCTATTAGCTTAAGCGCTACGCGCACGCTACGCGAACAGCTATTAGCTATCATTTATCAACTTATGGGCTACGGGCACGCTACTAGATCGGTGCTTTTAAATAAAATAAGCTGTTCGCGTAGCGTGAGCTAAAAGCTCACGGCTGACAGCTGACGGCTGAATGCTTACCTAATACCTAGCACCTTGTCCCAACTTCAAGACATTTGGTAGTGTTGTTACTATGTTGTTGGCATAACCGGACGAATGCTGACGATTTTTCCTCCCATACGAGTAATGCGCTGCATCTCTTCATTCATTTGGCTGTAGGGAACCTGAATAAAGATACTGCTACTCTTGGGTAAAGGGTAACTGTTTTTAGTGTTTTCTTCCTTATGCCATAACCCTGTTACCTCATAGACAAAGGTACGACTTTCTGATGGTGAATTAGAACTGTCAAAAATTAAAGATTCACCCAGCATGTTTCCGATACCTCCTAATAGCTAACTCAGATTAGATCAACTCCTGAACTTCTATTTTTAGAGCAAATGTGATCTAAGCAAGTGTTATACTAGCGACTTTACCGCCCATTTTGTTAATTTGCTGGAGCGTATCCGATAGCTTCTCATAAGGAACCAGAAGCTCTTTGCTAATGCGGCGCACTTTGGGATATCTAGGCAAGTTCATTCCTGATACTTCCAACCGATAAATACGACCTTCTCTTGTTGGACTTCGGAAGGTTTTATTGGGTGTAACACCTTTTTCAGAGGCTCGGTACGCCCAACCTTCACTACCGCCGGAAGGACCAACCACTGCTGAAACACTATTAAGAGCAAGTTCACTAGCAAGGCGAGACGCTTTACCTTCAACTTGTGCGCGATCGCTATTGGCATAGCCTCGGTAAAGGCGGAACATGCGAGTAAAGCCCACAACCTTTTGTCCGGTTTGAGTTGAGAAGCCTCGATAATAAGGCACGATGAAGTCACCAAAGTTTTCATCGTATTCAGCAGAATCGATGTAGGAATCAATATCTGCTTCAAAGCCCTTGTTTTGGTAGAGGTCAAGGTGGTAAATTACCTCAGACTCATCATAGGGAGCTCGACCTAGCAAGTGCTTCAAGTTTAACTCAATCACCCGAGTTTGGAAGCTGTTGTACAGAAATTTCGACTTGTATAGCTCCGACTTAGCTACAGCTCGCACAAACTCCCGCACCGTGAGAGAGCCATTGCAGAGCAGGGATTCTAAACCGGTGAGGCGCTCATAAGCCATGATGTAGTCGTTACCGAGTACTTGTCGGTAAACAGCTTGAATGACGGCTTTGGCATCATCTTGGCTCCAGTTGGGGCGCAGTTCAATGGGGTTGCTATTGCTAAAGGCAGAGGTGCCTAAGCGGGATGCTGCTGTTGTAATTGCCACTTACTCTACTCCTATAGGACTCGACGTTTAGATGTTCTAGAAACTTCAGGCACGGGTAATACTCATGACTTGACAACCGCGCTTGTTTAGTTTTTGCAGGGTGGGAGATAGCCGTTCGTAGGGCACGACATATTCACTGATGCTGCGCCTGATCTGAGGGGCACGTCCCAGACCTCCTTGAGTTACTCGGAGTCGATAGAACTGTCCCTGAATGTTTGCAGTTGTGCCGGTGAGTGCTTGTCCGCCATTTGGGGTTCGCACGGGGTTTGCCATATTGCGAGCTAGCTCATAGGTTAAACTAGCACGACCGCCCTTGCCCTGAGCGCGATCGCTATTGGCGTAACCACGATAGAGCTCGAACATGCGGGTAAAGCCGACGGTTTTTTGTCCCGGTTGATTGGAAAAGCCTCGATAGTAGGGTACGATGGAGGTGCCAAAGTTCTGCTCATACTCAAGGGAGTTTATGTAGGAGTCGATATCTGCCTCAAACCCCTGGTTTTGATAGATATCGAGATGATAGATGATTTCAGACTCATCATAGGGAGCCCGACCGAGTAGGTGCTTGAAGTTCAACTCAATTACTCTCGGATGAAAGTTGCTGTAGAAGAATTTCGACTTGTAGACTTCTGACTTGGCGACAGCCCGCACAAAATCCCTTACAGTCAGGTAGCCTTGGCAGAGTAAAGACTCAGCACTGGTGAGACGCTCAGAAGCCATGAGATGGTCGTTACCGAGTACTTGTCGGTAAACAGCCTGGATAACAGCCTTAGCATTGTCTTGGGTCCAGTTGGGGCGCAGTTCAATGGGGTTGGCATTGCTAAAGGCGGAGGTTCCCAGCCAGGATGCTGCTGTGGTAATTGCCACTTGTTATTCTCCTAATTTTTAATACTGCTTGATAGTCGTGAGATTTCAGTTGCCTTAGGCTGGCGTAATACTTGTTATTCGATCACCTTGCTTGCCAAGCTGCCGCAAAGTATACGATAACTGATCGTAAGGCACCAGATACTCGCTAATTGTGCGCCGGATTTGAGGACCACCTCTTGTCACCCCTTGAGACACTCGCAAGCGGTAGAGCTGCCTTTGGCTACCTGCATTTGTGCCGATAACTACCTGTCCCTTGGTTTGGGTTCGGACAGGAGTTGCGGTGTTACGAGCCAGCTCATAAGTTAAGTGAGAGGGATTGCCATTGCCTTGGGCGTGATCGCTATTGGCGTAACCGCGATAGAGCTGGAACATGCGACTAAAGCCCACAACTTTCTGACCCTGTGGGCTCTCGAACCCACGGTAACTCGGCACAATCGAGTTACCAAAATTTTCTTGATATTCCTGTGAGTCGATGTAAGAATTTATCTCCGCCTTGTAGCCTTTTTGATTAAAAAGATCGACATGATAGGCAATTTCCGACTCATCATAAGGGGCTCGACCCAGAAAATGCTTATAGTTCAACTCAATAAACCTTACTTGGGGTGTGGAGTTTAAGAACTTTTCCTGGTATAGTTCTGACAGAGCCAGTGCCCGGATAAAATCTCGTACCGTAATGTCACCTTGGCGCAATAGAGACTCTGCATTGGTCAAACGCTCGCAATCCATGACATGAGCATTGCCAAAGACCTGTCGATAGGCAGTTGTAATCACTGCTTGCACTTCATCTTCTGTAGAGTAGGAGCGCAGCTCCATTCGAGGGGAATCCGCAAAAGGTGCGATGCCTAACAGCCTCGCTGTTGTTGGACTTACCATATTAGTCTCCTAAATTTCTTTTCTAAAAAACATTGCCCGGAACTTCAGAAAACCGTTAATCAACTATCAACAGCCACCTGGAGTTCCGGGCAACTCGAAAAACCCTAGCTAAGAGCGTTAATTGTGTAATCGAGATAGGAGTTTGCCTCAACGGCAGGGTCACCACTTAGACCATGGTTCGCCTTGATGTACTTGAGAGCTTCGACATACCAGCTCGGAGAAAGTTCAAAGGTGAGGTTGATTTCGGCGATTCCTGAGATCAGGTACTCATCCATGGGTCCTGTACTCCCAGTCACCAAACAATAGGTAACCATGCGCAGGTAGTAACCGATATCACGGGCACATTTTGCCTTCCCTTCAGGAGTCGAAGCGTAGTTCGGTCCTTGCATCTGCGTGGTATAGGGGAACTTTTGGTAAACAGCTTGGGCTGCACCATTAACTAGAGTCTCAGCTTTACTGGTTAAGCTTTGAGCAGCTTCCAAACTTGCAGTAGCTTGGCGAAAACGACCGAACGCACTCTGAATTTCGGCACTGCTCAGAAAGCGGCCTTGGGAGTCAGCGGTAGCTACTGCTTCAGTTAGGGGAGTTTTCATAATGTAATCTACCTCTCAAAAAAAAGTTTTGCAAATTTTTCGTAAACGAATGCTACTGAAGAATTGAACGAGCAGATGGCTGTCCTAGGGTTTGGTGAAACTAGCCAACGGCAGCAGCAGCTCGATCAAAATAACCACTTAACTCAGACATTAGAGAGCTACAGTCACCAGGAGTAATGCCAGTTCTGTCATTGGCAATGGCGATCGCAGCGTCCTTCATCTTATTGATACCTTCAGCTACAGAACCTCCAGGAACTCCCAGTGCTACATAGGTTTCCCGCAGGCCATTAAGGCAGCGATCATCTAAAACACTGCCGTCACCAGCGAAGGTGGCATAGGTTACATAGCGAAAGACAATCTCCATATCGCGCAAGCAAGCAGCCATGCGACGGCCAGTGTAAGCATTGCCACCAGGCTGGATCAATTGGGGCTGCTCTGCAAACAGACTACGGGCAGCATTGGCTACAATTGCAGAGGCATTGCTTGTGAGTCGGTTGACCACATCCATGCGCTTATTGCTTTCAGCAACCATGCTCTTGAGGGAATCGAATTGATCGTTACTGAGATATACACCTCGGGTATCAGCTTGGGCAACCACCCGTGCAAATGCATCTAACATTAAAGTCTCTCCTTACATCTTGACTTGTATAAATCCAAAACTGGATAGTAATTGACTGCCTGCCCTACTCTGCCAAACAGCAGAGTAATGAATCAATCAGCAGCCTTGAATTACTCCAGTAGCTTCAATTCCGTTGAGCCTTCTTGTTAAGAATTTTGTAGCCTCTCTCAGAGACACAAGGTAACTCAAGGAAACTGACCCCTAACTTTTAAGTCAGGGATGCAGCGGCTTTCGGACCAAAACTATTCAAGCAAATCGTCTGTGCAGATTTTGTGCAATTATGTGATTCAATTACAAATCGTAACAATTCAGCTCTTTTGTTTTTGCCATCAAAGGGTAAAAACAAGGCTACAAAGCACTATGGATAACGGATAGAGCGTTTAGTCCTTCCTGAAAATTGAGCCGTTTGTCAGCTTTAAGAATCTTCACACGAAACTAATTATCTGACCAGTACTGAGACGATGTCTTAGGAGGTAAAGAAAGACCTGGCAGAGTTGAGTATTGTGCGATTCTCCTAGGGAGACGCTACGCGATCGCCCTATTCAGGTAGAGTTAGACGAGTAAAGATTGTTTCTCAGACAGACCGGGTGATAACGGCTGAGATTACTCTTGATGTTAGGGATGGTGGTTAATTCTAGGGCAAGGGCATGTTTGTGGTAGTGCTGCCTTTGCTCAATAAGTTGAGAATGATCGGACTATGACACAGCCTTATTCATAGTCCGATATTAGTTGTTAGGTTTAATATTGTGTTTGTCTTTTTATTTTAACTCACTAAGCATATGCTTTTTGATAAAAGACCATGTTATTTGTTATTCTGTTATTCTCAACAACTTAACTCTATTGCGAGTACAGTTCGACGAGATTATAGGCGTTTCGAGCCATGATCAACCGATATCCAGCCAATGCACATTATGAGTCATTTTTTATTACACTTATCCTGTTAAAAATTAAAAATAAATTTCAATATTTTCTTGAGACAATAGGTAAGCTTAAATCCATAATTAAATAAGATTAAATAAAATTATATACTAATTTTATTTAAAACGTTAAACATAAACTCCGGATACTTATTTTTTATCCTACAGTAACTTTTTATTAATCTTATTCAAATCTTTATTTTTTTTGGCTACAAATTATAATCTTTAAGCCTCTATAATGTAATTGACATTTGCTATGACACAGCCTATCCATAGTTAAAGTCAGTTGTTGGTTTGTATTGCGTTTGTATGAAAATTATGAAAAGATATCTCCAAGCTATAGGGCATTTCTGCGTTCCTATAGCTCTTGCTGTTGTCGCTACTTACATTACCAGTAGTGACGTCCAAAAGAGCATCAAAGATGATGTTGTCCCATGGCTTCAGGTAACAGCCCTTAGCACTACTACTGTTAATCAGGGATTACAGGCTGCTAAGCGATTGCGTCGCTTTAAGTAAAGTTTGATGCTGTAGATAATTAGTACTAGTTGCTGATTATCGGTATAGTTTTGCCCCCTAACTACCCAATTTTTTGGGTCGCACCTTAAGCGAATTTAATTCGCCTATGGGAAGCGCACCGAGGGAGGAATAAAACTCTAAAAGTCCCCCGAGCGAGCAATCCCTCGCTCGGGGGACTAATGGGGGCTGTTTTAAAATAAGGCGTTCAGCTTTGCTGTGCCAAAGGCGATCGCGCTACTACGCTGGAACTGTTTTGATAAGCGATCGCGAAATCATAAGGGTTTCAGCGTGTGAAGTTATAGTTCACCACCCGTTTGTCCCCCCTTATTTATATTTACTATCTTAGATAAGCGGGATATGAGTTCGATACTCGGATCCTCTGGCTTTGGACCAAGTCTATCACTTATCCTCAATAAACGAAGATTTCTCTGAACGGAGGTGTTAACAGTCAAAAGGTTACCTCCTACCACTGTCGCGCTTTCAGTTTCTGACAATATTTGGAGGTGGGTTTCTGGTAAGTTGAGGATAGGTTTAGCTTTGGTAGTACTCACAATCTGGTATTTTTTCTTCATTGTCATTGCTTTAAACTCTAGTTATACAAAGGGACAGATCTGGTACATGCCATTAATTCTTTATGGAAAGTGGGTTAAACACATTACTGTTTCTTGAATGTCCTTACTTTGTAATCACTCCGAAAATCCAAATTTTCTACATTTTCATATAAAGTTTTGTAAATATGAAGAATTTTCGAGAGTCTTTCAGAGCGATCGCATACCCAAGCCCCATCTCTACTCAGCTCACGGTAAAGACACCATCCCTAACTCTCCCCACTGGAACCATCTTCGTTACTTTCGGGAGTGGGTATCTCAGTTGGAGGTTGGTAAGTCAGTAGGGAGCGAACAAACTCCCTAAATAACTCGGTTTTATTTCGATTGGTCATTTTGTAATAGGCATCTTGCCTGTTCCTTAGATTTTCGAGCGGGCATCCTGCCCACTCTACGAATATTTATTTTTTGATTGACGCAACGTTACAATCTTCGGGCGGGCATCCTGCCCACTCTACGAATATTTATTTTTTGATTGACGCAACGCCATTAAACTAATGCTTACCTCTTTCATTCAAAAGCTGTTCGCGTAGTACATAAGCTGATAACTTATAACTGATAGCTGTTCGCGTAGCGCATAAGCCGATAACTAATAGCTAAATGCTTACTTTACTTTGGCTTTATTACCGATTATAACTATTAGCTAAACCTGTTATCATTTTAACTATTTAATTGTAACTAATTATTACAATTTTCGTAAATTGTCCAGATTTTTTTGATTTTCCACTTGACAACAACCCTAGCCACTATTTATAATATAAACATCCCAAAAAGAGCCGCGCTTTTCGCTTGACCTGCCACAAGCGCGGCTCTTTCCCAAACTACAGTTTAGGTAACTCTATAATATGGCAAAAAAACGATTTGTTCATCATCCCATCAATTATCACGAAGCGATGGAGCGTCTTGAGCAGCTTGGACAACAGAGGGAGCCAAGGGAGGAAAATATCTATCCCTATCCCATCACGGAGCGAGAGCAAATCCTAATCCTACTGTACAGTTACTGCCAATTGGGCATGACACCGCAACGGTTTTACCAGAAGTGGGACCTGACTCGCGAAGATATGGCTTTGATCTGCTCCTGTTCCGTTCAAACCG